>JAPDPQ010000008.1 GCA_034506395.1 candidate division KSB1 bacterium
AAAATTTTTCAGCAGAGATGGCTGAATACGCCAGAAAGTATGGCATGAAGATCGAAATCTGGCTCGATGGGCCTCGAGGCGGGACAGGCGCTTCGCCCAATATCATCAAAGGCCAGATGGGCATGCACATCGAATACGCCATTCCCCTGATCCACAATCGCCTGGTGAAAGATGGGCTGCGCAACTATGTCAAATTCATGGTTTCGGGCGGCATTCGGACGTACGAAGATGTGATCAAAGCTGTGGCGCTGGGCGCTGACGGCGTGATCTGGGGCACCGCTCCGCTGGTTGCCATTGGCTGCGACCGCAATCGCAATTGCCACGATGGCTGCTCACGGGGCATTGCCACCAGCAATTTGATCCTGCAGAAGCTGCGGGATGTGGAGTTGAATACGGCGCAGATGATCAATGCCTTTACCATGATCCAGATGCAGGTGACCAGGGCCCTGGCGGCGCTGGGATTCAAAGATATTCGGGAGCTGCGGGGCAGGTTCGATGTCATCCACTGGATGGGATTAAAGGAGCGGGTCGATCATCGCTACCGCATTCGCAAAGAGGTGATCAAAGAGATCGAAAAGGATGAACAACTTTTTGAGGAGAGGATGGCGGCACGAGCGACTGCCCAATCCAATTGCGGTGTGGCAGCCATCAATGGCACTGTTCCCATTCCTGGCTATATTCTCGACCAGGCGCTGACTGCCATGCGCAATCGGGGCATGGACGGAGTGGGCATGGCAAAGACGCTCTGTTTTCCCGATCACCCTGATGACTATGCCTATCGCATCATGGTGAAAGGAACGCTGCAAATCGATGTCGAGAAAAAATTGGCGGAACAATGGCAATCCGAGGGGAAAAATTTTACCCAGGATGAATTGCAGCGTAAAGCCCGAAGCCTGGTTCTTGCCCAGCGAATTGATTTGATCACCAAAATCAAAACCGTTTTTCTCGATCCTTATTTTGACTATGCTGGCGAAATCGATCCCAATAAATGTCGTGAGCGATATAAATCTAATGCATCAAGACTGACAGTTGGCTCACCAGTCATTTCGAGCGAAGCGAGAAATCTTTTTATTCCATCCTCCTCCACGGAATCACAATTTGAAAAAGACAGATTCCTCCCTGCGGTCGGAATGACAGCATCTTCGACAGCAACCGAAAATGTACAAGAATCAGAAGAACTCGACTATCGCAATTTCGGCGATGCGAACAGTGATCCTGGGGATATTTTCAGATTTTTTGTGAGAGTGAAAAAAGATGTGTTATTCAACTATATTGAAAATGATCTACTGAGACTTGGTAGACCTCGATTTTTAGAACATCTTTTTCCAGAAGTCACGCTGGATAATTACAGGGTTAATCAAGCCTTCCTGCAAAAGGCAGAGGATATGTTCGTGTTTCATCATTCACTCAATTTCACACGAATTTTATATGTTTGCTCGATCCTGCCGAATGAATGGGACGAGTTTCTATCGGGGCGAAATGGAAAATTCAGCAAAGAATTTCTTTTGAATGGTGAAGATGAAATCTCGGTTGAATATTTGACCCTGTTGTGGGAGTTCATCCAGGCCCATCCCTATGAACATCACAAGCATCGATACGATAATCGTTTGCATAAAATCGCTGCCGTCATGTCGTGTGGCAAAAACTTCGCCGTCTGGAAAACAGCGGGCAGAGAAATTCCCTGGCAGACGCCAGATGCACCCAACAATATCATTCACGTTCGATTAGCCACTGGCTCCGTCGTCGAGCAGATGAACGCCCATCCCTTTGCCAAATTGCACACGGCATTGACGCACAACGGCGAGACCACCAATTACGAAGCATTGAAACAGCGGGTGGAGCAGTTCAATCTTTCGCCGCTGGCGACAACCGATACCGAGGTCGCTTCGCTCAAATTTCACCTCACCGCCGATGCCTGGGAATATCCCGACTGGGCATTGTTCGAAAGCTTTTCGCCCACCACTGGCGATGATCTGCAATTGGTTGAGCCAGCCATTCGAGCCCAATTGGAGCAGGTGCAGCGGGTAGAATTTGCCAGCTCCCCTGATGGACCTTATCAATATCTGTGCCTACGCCATAATCCGTACACCCGCACCACCGAGCGAGTCGACCTCAAAGACCCAGCCGACCTGCGACCCAATGTCAGTGCTTTTTGGATGGATAAAAATGGCAACGGAAACAGAGTTTTCAGCATCATCGCCTCGGAAGAACATGCGGTGCATCGGATTTTAGAGCTGCTGGACAAAGAAGGCATCATCGATGGCTCGGTGGCGGATAAAACCTTCGTCAGCAGTGGCATGATCAGCCGCTATCGTTTTGAGCACGGGCAGCAGATTCAGGATTATGAATTCATCGACCGCTACGGCAGAAAGATCGAGGTGGATGATCCTGGCGAGCATTACAGCTTGCGCCGTCAGCAGTTGGTCGAGCCTTCCGATGCCTCTCAATATCAAGATTGGCAATCGAGCTACCCTGAATTTTTCAGAGATCATTTGAAGGACATCAGTTTCAATGACTTTCGCTGGCTGCTGCAGAACATGGTTAAGAGTACAACCAACGATGCTGAATTCGCCGAACATTTGAAAATTTTAACCTGGCTGAAAGATTATCTCCGCACCCTGAATCCAGGGGACAAAGCCCAGGGCTCGTTGATCGACATCGCCCAATTTTATGTGAACCAATTGTTGGATAGCGCCAGAACCGAACGATTCGAAAATTACACATGGATCGATCAGCAGGGAGCGGCCCAATTTGATCGCCAGCCACAACATGAACAAAAGCTGGTTATCGAAGCTTCTGGATTTTTACCCGAAGGCACGGATCCAGCATTTTCTTTGACTGCATTCTTTGCCAAAGCGCACCGCCTGGGCTGGCGAAAATTCATCCTCTATCGCACCAGGGGACAGCGCCTGATCTCCACCGCTGCCATGGGTAACGGCGACACAGATGATGTGGAGCTGGATGTTTACGGCTCCGTCGGGGAGTATTTTGGCGCCTTCATGCAGGGCGGAACCATCCGCCTGCACGGCAACGCCCAGAACTTCTGCGCCATGGCAATGCACCATGGTAAACTTTATGTGTTCGGCAATGCGGGCAAAGTGTGCGGTTACGCCTCAAAAGGCGGCAAAGTGTTCATTATGGGCGACATCGTTGATCGCTGCTGGACCAACTCCGTCAACGACTCCCGCACCCAGGATTTGGAAGTCATGATCCTCGGCTCCGCCACCAAATACGCAGGCGAATCGCTCATGGGCGGCAACTTTTTCTTCGGCGGACTCCATTTCGACCACAAAGGCAACCTGCGCCTGAACGAACGACCCTATCTCGGCACCAAAATGCTCGGCGGCGCCTCCCGTGGCAATTTCGTCTTCTTCGATCCCGAAAATCGCCTGGTGGAAGCGCAGTATGTGCATGGCGTTTTGAAAGAATTCTCTGATGAGGAGTGGCGATATTTTTATGGGAGAATAAAGGAGACTTTTGAATTGGCTGGGATTTCCGTTAATTCAGAAGGTGGGAATGAATATATTTTTGTTGAAGGAAAAAAAGTTACTATTGTTCCAGAGAATTTTAAATTGATTGTTCCGAAAGGGGGATTGAAGGGGTATGAGGGGCATTGAAAAATATTGGAATTTTATACCAAATGTAATCTCCTCCAAAAAAAGGTTAATCATTGCTTTATTTTTTTGGTGCATTCAAGTTCCAAGTGCAACCGATGAATTAAAATAATTTCATTTGATGTTATGAAATTTAATGATTTTCTCGGTCGATTATTTAGGCGATTTTTAACGGACAGGATATCTTGTTCGGTAATCAACCGAAGATCATAGTTCTTTGGAAAATATTGTCGAATGAGGCCATTGATATTTTCGTTCAGTCCCCGTTCCCAGGAACGTTAAGGGTGAGCGAAGTACACCGACGCGTCCAATTCGGCGGCTAACTGTTGGGACAAAGCAAATTCCTTCCCATATTATCGACGGTTAAAGTATGCACCTAATGCTTGAAACTGGCCAGCTTATCGATAATGGCGGCAGTCACTAACTCGGCGGTTTTATGTGTCACCAGTTTGAGGCAAATGAATTGTGATTTGCGCTCGACAGCGAATACCAGGGCACCATGATGATTGACACCGATGATGGTACCCAGTTCCCAATCGCCCAGTCGAAGCTTTTGATCCAGCACAGGGGGACGTTGCTCATTGCTGATCCGATTGGGGATTTGTCCGCGTCGGTCTCGGTTCCCGCAGCATTTGCGTTTCTTTTTGAGCGACCAGCGCAAATGACGGTACACCGTGCCTCTTGTTCGTTGATCAGCCCAAATATGCCGATAGATGGTCTCGTGACTGATATGAATGTTTTCTCGCAATTTCAAATACCCCGAGATTTGCTCGGGACTCCAATCTTGGCAGAGATAAAACTCCACACGTTTTTTGACGGCGTCAGTAAAGTGAATGGCTTTGGCTGCCATGAAACGACGTGCGGCCGCTAGATGCTGGGCCTGCTTAGGGCGAAAGCCTCTTAGCCCAGTTTTGCGTCTGAGTTCCCGAGAAATAGTACTCTTATGAACTCCGATGTGTTGAGCAATTTAATAAAGTGCTAGACCAATTTGAAGATAGGCTTTAATGTCAACTCGTTGTTCAAAGGTCAACTGTTTATAGCTCATCCCCTGCTCCAGTTAGTTCGGTTTTGTTTCGGCTCGCAACTCAATTAATGCGTAGCATTAATTGAGTTGGATGTTCATTCCCCCTAACAGTTACACTTATTACTTGAACTCACGAGAAAATTTTGCTCGCAACTAAAAAAACGAAATAAACTCCAACGACAGAAAAATAGGATTCGCCGCTCATTTACCGATGATGTCCCGTTTTATAAGAGTAAAGATTTATTATTTGAGGCCTTCCATTGCAACTTGTAACACGATCGAAAACAATTTTTAGCTTTGGATATGTGCTATCCAGCAATAGAAATAAAATCGAATGTCATTTTTTGATCTTTAGGTTTAGCATAAAATAGAATATTACAAGGTGCATTAAATGGCAGTATACTAGATAACTGCAATGAATATTTTTTAGAGTATCATTTCTGTTAAATAATTTTTGTTATCCTTCATTGAGGATCAAGAAGCATAGAAACAAAACTAACCGACATTAGGTATAATTGAAAAAAAGATTGAATCAAACGCATGACCTTTTTAAATCCGACATTATTGATTGGTTTGATCGCTGGCGCGATCCCCATCATTATCCATTTGATTACCCGGCAGCGAGCCCGAGTGGTCGCTTTTAGCACCCTTAGGTTTCTCAAGGAACTTAAAACGCAGCAAATTCGCCGGTTAAAAATTAAGCAAATCTTGTTGTTGCTTCTGAGGACCTTGGCGCTATTGTTTTTGGCATTCGCGTTCGCTCGTCCGACGCTGAAGGGGCGCTTGGGATCGGATGTGCATTCCTCGGCGCAGACCAGTGCGGTGTTGATCATCGATAATAGTCTTAGCATGAGTGCCGAAAGCAATGGGCAGCAATTGTTCGATCTTGCCCAGCAGCGTGTTGCCGAATTGGCACAGCTTTTTAAACCTGGCGATGAGATTTATGGTATATTTGCGACCCCAGGCAGCCCAGAAATCTATGAGGGAGCCAAATACGATTTCAAAACGGTAGCCAAAATTATTCAACGGGCAAAAGTAAGCCATAGCAGCACCGATCTCGTTGCGGCGTTGCAAAAGGCTAAAACCATTTTGCAACAAAGTCGCAATATCAACAAAGAGATTTATATTATTTCTGACTTTCAAAAAACGGCATTCCGGGAGAGCGATCCACCGAAACTGAGCATGTTTCAAGATCAGGGTATCAAGCTGTTTCTTATTCCCATCAGGTCAACATCATTTAGTAATCTTGTAATCACTGATGTGAAGGTCATAAACCAAATTATCGAGGTTGGAAACTCTGTTGAACTTGAGGTGAGGGTGAAAAATACTGGGAATCGAACAGAACGAGATCGGTTGATCCAGGTATTTTTGGACGAAAAACGGTCTGGCCAAGCCAGCATTAGCCTTGAGCCTGGTCAATCCCAGGCTGCGAGATTGCGGGTCGTACCACAGCGATCTGGGTTGATTGGTGGTTCTGTTTTGTTGGAGGATGATAATTTGTTTGGCGATAACCGGCGCTATTTCACGCTTCCCGTACCCGATCAGATTTCGGTTTTGGTGATTTGTCAACAGAGCAGGGACGCCAGGTTTTTGCAATTGGCGTTGAATCCAGAGTTGAATCGGGCTACACCGCTAAAAGTCGATTTTCTTACTCCAGACAAAATTGAATTCGGCACGCTGAAAAACTATCAAGTGATCGCGCTGGTGAATCTCTCTCGTGTCGATGGTAGATTTCTGAACGCACTGGCTGAGCATGTCCAAGCTGGCGCTGGTTTAATGGTGTTTTTAGGCAATGAGGTCGATTTGCGAAACTACAATGGCAATTTGAATCAGAAACTCATGTTGCCTGCATTTTCTGAGACCTTTGGAACAATGGGAGACCAGACATCATTCTTGACGATTGGGAGAATTGATTTCGATCATCCAATTTTTTCTGGAGTGTTCGAGCAAACGCCTCAGCAGGTGGAGTCGCCGAAGTTTTATTTTGCTACAATATTGAAGCTTGCTAACGGTCACGAGCCTATCATCGAATTTAGCAACGGTGCTCCGTTCGTAGTGGAATCAAATTTCGGAGCTGGGAGGGTGATGGTGTTCGCCTCGGCTTTGGATCCTAATTGGTCTGATCTTTATCTAAAGGGCCTATTTGTGCCGCTAATGAACCGGGCTGTGATGTATTTATCGGGCAATGCCCGCGCGGCTAATCCTTCCTCCCTCGTCGATCAGCCTTTGAGCGCAGAGGTCAGCGGAGTAACGAATGTCAACAACTTGCGGATTGAGCTGCCTGATGGCAAAGCTGTGCAAGTAATTCCTCAAATCGGAGGGGGAACTTTTAAAATCAATTTCAATGAAACCGATCAACCTGGAATTTATTCTCTTTATGGCGAAGATCGGCTGTTGGCAAGATGGCCAGTGAATCCCGAACCTATGGAATCTGACCTTTCAATGGTGGATCAAGAAGAATTAAATCGAATTCTTGGTGAATCCGCATTTTTTCTGGTCCCAAACAATAAAGGAATTGTTACTGCAGTTCAAACCAGTCGGTATGGACAGGAGTTGTGGCGCTATTTTGTAGCAGCCTCGCTGTTGATGCTGATGATCGAGATGTTGCTATCGCGGTCTGGGAAAAGTGCCAGCGAACCATTTATCGTAATTGAGGCAAAAAGATGAGCATTCCCAGCGATAATGCTTGGGGAGGGTAATCAACAGAATTTTTCCCGATAGGCTTATCGTATCGTTTTAAGTAGTTCGCGAATTGATGAATATGCATCCGTTGAACTGTTCCTATACAAAAAAATGATTGCTATATTCACAAAAGATCCATATTCGTAATTGTTCCACATGTAGCATTCTAATAATTTTTTATCTCGGAGGCAACGTCAAACACAATTGGAGCGACAGAATAAAGAGCAAGCCATTTTGATCGGGGTAGTTCGGCAGGGGCAGGACAGGGAGGTGGTGGAAGAGTATCTGGACGAGTTAGCGCTGTTGGCCGATACTGCTGGGGCAGAGGTGATGGAGCGGATCATCCAAGAGAAAAGTGTTATCGAGCCAGCCTTTTATATTGGTCGCGGCAAGGTTGAATATCTGGCGCGACGAGTGACTGAGTTGAATGTGGATGTGGTAATTTTCGATGATGATCTCTCTCCTGCTCAGACGCGGAATTTAGAGCGGGAATGCAATACCAAAGTGATCGATCGCAGTGCGCTGATTCTGGATATTTTTGCCCGTCGGGCAAGGACGCGTGAGGCTAAAACTCAGGTCGAATTAGCCCAATTGCAATATTTGCTGCCGCGGTTAACGCGGCGCTGGACGCATTTATCGCGACAAGCTGGTGGAGTTGGAATTGGATTACGAGGGCCTGGCGAAACCCAACTTGAGGTTGATCGTCGGGCGATTCGCAAGCGTATTGCGCACCTGACAAAAGAGCTGGAGCAAATTGAAAGACAGCGCGATCAGCGTCGCCAGAGGCGCAGCGACCTATTCAATGTGGCTCTCATGGGGTACACGAACGTGGGCAAGAGTACTTTGATGAACGCGCTGACGGGGGCGAACGTGTTTGTCGAAAACCGATTGTTCGCTACGCTCGATGCTACGGTTCGGCTCATGGAACATACCGGAGATCAAAAGATTCTCCTAATTGATACAGTAGGTTTTGTGCGCAAATTGCCGCATCAATTGGTCGCTTCGTTCAAAAGCACGCTGGAGGAAAGCCGCGAGGCTGACCTGCTGATCCATTTGGTCGATTGCAGCCACCCCCATTTTCGCGACCAGATGCATGTGATCCAATCGGTTTTGCAAGAATTGGAACTCGACGATCGGCCTGTGCTGACTGTGTTCAATAAAATTGATCTCGTTCAGGATAAATCGCTGCTGCGCGAACTGAAGCAGGAATTTGAGGGCTGTTTTTTGATTTCAGCTCAGCGCGGTTTATTTGTGGACGAATTGAGGGATGCGATCATCCGTCATGCCACTGCAAGCAGCGTTACAGCGCGTATTCGTATAGATTCATTTCAACAAAAATTGCTTGCCT
Source organism: candidate division KSB1 bacterium (assembly GCA_034506395.1). Lineage (NCBI taxonomy): Bacteria > Pseudomonadati > Candidatus Zhuqueibacterota bacterium. The sequence goes on from JAPDPQ010000008.1 coordinate 8,669, forward strand.
CGATCTATCAATGGGCTCATGTGCTGAGCACCGAATATCTTGATGGGTATGTCGAATTAAGTATCCGTTTTTCTCCGGCAATGAGAAATAAACTGGAACGATTGGTTGCCCAGGGTATGGTAGTTCCAGTGGGTTTGGAGTCGGTTTCACCATCGCAAAATTGAGTCGTAGCATGTCACTAAGAATCCTTATCATTGATGATGATCCCAAGATCGCTGAATCATTATCCGATTTTTTGGGTGAGATGGGTCATCAAACGCAAGCTTGCGGGGATGGTGAGTCTGGTCTGCAAATCGCCACGGAGGAACATTTTGATTTGATTTTTCTGGACGTTCGATTGCCGCGGATGGATGGGCTTCAAGTATTAGAGCAGCTCAAAAGGTTGCGGCCAGATCAGAGAGTAATCATGATCAGCGGGCATGGCGAATTGGAGATCGCTGTTAAGGCCACCAAATTAGGCGCGGATAATTTTTTAGAGAAACCGCTTCATCCAGACAAGCTGTTGCTGGAAGTAAAAAATGTCGAGCGCCAGCAAAGCCTGTTAAACGAGATGGCGACGCTGAGAAAGTTGGTGGATTTCGATTATGAGATGGTGGGAAATTCGCCAGCGATGCAGCGCCTGCGTCAGGAGATCGATCGGGCGGCGCCGACCGAGAGCCGAATTTTGATCTATGGAGAAAATGGCAGCGGCAAAGAATTGGTGGCGCGGGCAATTCATCAGAAGAGCCATCGCCATCACAAGCCATTCATCAAAGTAAATTGTGCAGCGATCCCCAAAGAATTGATTGAGAGCGAGTTGTTTGGCTATGAGAAGGGCGCATTTACTGGCGCCAGCAAGAGGAAGAATGGGCTGATCGAAGAAGCGGATGGGGGGACTCTCCTGCTGGACGAAGTAGGGGACCTTTCACCAGAATCTCAGGCGAAATTGCTTCGGGTATTGCAGGAGAACGAGTTCGTTCGTGTGGGCGGAACTCAACCCGTCCGATTCGATGTGCGCATCATCTCTGCGACCAATAAAGATTTGCAGCAGCAGATGCAGCAAGGGAGTTTCCGAGAAGATCTGTTCTTTCGGCTCAATGTGATTCCGATCCGTGTTCCAGCGCTGCGCGAACGACGCGAGGATATTCCAATCCTGGTACGGCATTTTATTAACCTGTATTGCATGAAAAACGGAAAACGGCCGATCCAAGTGAGCGAAGCAGCACTCCAGCCTTTGATGCATTATCAATGGCGCGGCAATGTTCGAGAACTTAAAAATTTCATTGAGCGCTTGTTGATCATGAGTGATCGCGAAGAAATTGGGCTGGAGGACGTTCTTCGGTTTCTCCCCGAAGATTTTGCGCGCCAATTCGCCGCTCTGCCAAGTTTCGATGGGACTGGAAAGGATCAAAGGTCGCTTCGCGATCAATTGGCTTGGTACGAACGTCAATTGTTGCAGCGAGAGTTCATTGCTGCGCAGGGAAATGTGTCGCTGATGGCACGACGGCTCCATACAGATCGGCCCAATCTGATCCGCAAATTGAAAAAGCTGGGCATCAAATGAGCTCGGTGGGTTTTCAAAAAACAAGGCAATTTCGAATGAGGTTCGAAGAGGGCAAATTATTCCCATTGTTCCGTTCTAGGACTATGATTGGATAATAGAGCGCTCTGCAAAATAGAATGACTTTACTGATGTCATGACTGCTGGTGTAGGCATCTCTTAACTGGTATCCATTCAACTCCAACAGATTGCTCCGTTTTGAGGTGTATCACCTCCGCGTTCGTAGAGTCATCATTTTGCAGGAGACTCTATGGCAATAAAAAATAGGTAGCACGATCGAGATGACCATGAAATGAGAAACTTCTCACTTTAAGCAGAGGCGGATTCCTGAATCCGCCAGCATCATCATTGCGAAGGTTTTGAGTGTTCGCAGAGGTTCTTGTCCGAGACCCATTTTGTCGATCATGCGTTCATAAAAAGCAGTGAGGAACAATTGCAGCTTCGCCCTGAGTTTGGTCTAAAATGAAACAACCAAGGGCTCATTTGTTGAATTTCTTTCCAGAGAATCAGTCGGGATAATTCTATGTCGAAAAAGCAAATATTCATTGGGCAACTCATGCTATTCGTTTTGATCATTTCAGCCACAGCCCAACAGCAGCGATCAGATGGGCGAATCCGAGGGACCAACACCAAATATGAGCCAGGAGATTGGACCAGTTATTCATGGAATCGCTATGTGAACTCGCTGGCAGAAGGCCGCGAATACGTCTACTTTGGCACCACTGGTGGTGTATTGCGCTATGATTTTTATGCCAATCGGTGGGAGTCACCATGGACGACCAGTGACGGTCTGGCTGATAATTTCGTACGCGTTGTGGCGTATGATTTCAATACCGATTATTTATGGTGTGCTACACCCCAGGGGGTGAGTGTCTATCGGAGCAATTTTCGGCGCTGGGAAAATTTCTTCAATGATGAATTAGGCCTGGCTGCTGATGATGAAATCATTTCCATTGGGTTCGATGATCGGTTCATTTGGTTGGAGTCGAAACGTGGCCTGTTTCTGGAAAGTCAGAACCAACAGGGTTATTTCATCCGAGTGACGCCGATCGATGTGCCAATGCAACAGATCGTATGGTATGGCGTCCGAGGGAATAATCTCAAAAACCTGCCCAACTTCATGATGCAAGATGGCTATTTTTTCGATCCATCTGGCTACATTCGTGATTATCGGTTGAACAATTATCCAGTGACCAGTTTTCTGAACGGCCGATGGGGCGTGATGTGGATTGGTTCTTGGGGGGCAGGCGCCGGCAAAGCTGACTATCGGATTCAGATCTTAGAGTTGCTCCCCTATGGGTTATTCATAAAAAATGTCAATGCCCTGGAGATGGATAGCGAGGGAAATATCTGGGCTGGTGGTATCGGGATTTACAATGAAGAGAGCGGTATTACGTTTTGGAATCGGCGTTTGAATCGATGGAGCAATTATCAAGCCCGATATAACAATCGGCTCTACAGCGATCAGGTGACCTCGATCGCAATTGATGATTCGTGCATTTGGTTTGGTACTCAACATGGCGTGGCTTGTTTTACTCCCAAGTCCAATGAGTGGCGTAGCTTTGATGTGAGCGCTGGCCTCGGTGATAATTATGTGTTTGATGTGGAAGTGGATGAAAAGAACGTATGGATTGGAACGGCCAATGGTCTTTCGCGAATCATCAAAGATTCTTTGAAAACGAAAAAGTTCCGCATCCAGCAACTTGCTCGCCGGGATCTGCTTTGGAAAAAAATTTATGCGATCGAGCTGATGCAAAACCTCGTTTGGCTGGGGACAGAATATGGCGTTTATATTTACGATGCCGCAAGCGACAGCGGTGGTTTTGAGAATGATCCCAATGGCCCGATGAACGATCCAGTACTGGCGATCGGTTGCTTCGAAGATAAAGAAGTGTGGTTTGGATTGGCGGACGGAATTGAGATGTTCGATATGAAAGCAAAAACTTGGGGGGGGGCGCCGGAGCGCCGTTTCTTGGACGCCACCTCGGTCAATTATATTGCCGTGGATACCGCCTCCGCCTGGTTCGCCACTAATAATGGGGCGTTGAAATTCGATAAGGCCAATAAGCGCTGGATTCGTTTTACTACGGCAGATGGCTTATTGAGCAATCAGGTGAATTGCATTTTGTTAGAAGGCGATTACGTGTGGTTCGGAACGCCCGAAGGCATGACCCGTTTTTATTGGAATGCACCTTATCGCATCGACTGAGCACCCAGCCAGGTACCAAGTCAGAATATTATTTTCCTGAATGAGCTCAGACAGCTTTTTTCTTATGAAGTCTCCGATCCAAGTGAATCAATTGGCTAAAGAGCACAATTGGCATTGACTTGCTGTTGTGATTCGGTTCTCACGATCAATCCTTCGCTCCCCGAAAACTAATCTTCTTAATGCGGTTCTCACGGCCTTCCATGAGCCGTTTTATGTTGCTCCGATGCGTGAAAACGATCAGCAGTGCCATAAAGATGGCAAAATAGAATAGCTCATTGGAGATCTGCGTGTTGAAAAATTTATTGAGAATGATAATCACAAAGGGTAGAGAGATGGCTGCAGTCATGGAAGCCACGGACACGTAACGGCCGCTCAGCAATACCACTGCAAAGATCAACAAACAAACCAGTCCGGCGATAGGGTAAAGCGAAAACAACATGCCCGCAGCAGTCCCCACTCCCTTTCCCCCTTTGAACCCAGCAAAAATCGTCCAGATATGTCCCAGAACGGCTGAAATCCCAGCAATGATTTGTATCAAATTATGACTGAACGGAATTGGATCGATTCGCAACTTCGAGATTAAAAGCGTCGCCAGCACGCCTTTTCCAACATCCACAAGGATGACGACGATTCCCACTTTCCAGCCCAAAACTCGGATGGCATTGGTCGCCCCAGCATTCCCACTCCCATAATTCCGGATATCAATACCGCGAGTTAGTTTCGACATAATGATGCTGGTCGGTATCGAGCCGGCAAGATAGCTCAGCACAATAATGACGATAATGGATAGCATGGCCCTGTTCTCACCTTTGTTCTGTTAAAGATTCCTGCTGCCTCAGCAGGCGTGATATTGCTCTGATAATGATTTTACAATCGATGAATTTAGAAACTCTATGGTGCAAATAAGATTTTTTCCCATTTATTGTTGAAAGCCAAGGACTGCGAAGCCAACGGTACCTGGTCCAGAGTGGACTCCCAGCACTGGTGCAGCATCCACGATCGGTATGGGTTCTTTAATATCGAACCACTCGGTTAATTGATGGACGTACCAGGTGGCTTTCGAATAGGCATTGGCGTGAGCAACCACAAATTTAACCCGCTTATATTTCCCAACGAATCGGCTTGCCATTTTCAATGTCTTTTTCATGGCCATTTTTTCGCCAATTGCTTTGCCAGCGAGAATCACCCGTCCATCTTGATCAAAAGTAACAATAGGCTTCAATCCCAGTATCGTACCAATCAATCCCTTCGGCTTGCTCATGCGACCGCCTCTGACCAAATATTTCAGTGTTGGTAGCATGATAAAGATGCGGATGTTTTTGATGGCGTATTCCACGCGGGCTTTCACTTGCTCCAAAGTCAGGCCTGCTTCGATTGCTGCGACCGCTTCCATTACGACTAAACCCAATGCTGCCGAAATTCCCTTTCCATCAATGCAAGTGATTTTTTCTGGAGCGACGATTTTAGCAGCACGCTCAATGGTCTGAAATGATCCGCTCACGACTCTGGGCAGATGAATTGATAGGATGGCATCATATTGGGGTACGACTTGCTGGTAAACCTTCAAGACATCTGCCATAGCTGGCTGGGAACTTGTCGGATGATGCGGGGATGTGAGCAGCTTATCATAAAACTCCATGGGAGTGATATTTACTTTATCCAGGTAGCTTTGATCACCGAAACTAATTTTCATTGGGATCACATGAATGTGATGCTTGGTGATGAAATCATGGGGCAAATCGCATGAAGAATCGGTGACAATGCCGATCCGAGCCGTCGGTACGGGCGAATAAATATCCTTGTGCTGCTTGATCATATCATCCACTTTTTTCGCTGAGATTTGGCCATATGCCGAAATTGTTTCAAATACCGCATCTGGCGAATTGGTGTGAATATGTACCCGGACATGGTCTTTGCTCCCGGCGACAATCAATGAGTCCCCCAACGGCGCGAGTGCTGATTTCAGTTTAAGATGATCGATTTGCTCTGCAGAAACCATCGCTTCAGTACAGAAGCGAAAGCTAATGTTAGAATCAACTATCCCTGGAATGGTCGCCACTGATTCCGCCTCTTTGGCGAATTGCACTGAAGCGTCCTTTTCGATTTTGCCCTGTTCAATGAAATGGACGATGCCCTCCAAGAAGTGAACAAAGCCCTGTGCCCCAGCGTCTACGACGCCGGCTTTGCGCAGTACGTCCAATTTTTTGGGGGTTTCGGCCAATGAAAGCCGAGCTCTTTTTAGCCCTCTCTTCAGCAAAATGACAAAATCTTCGGTGCGCGAAGCCGCTTTTTCGATGGAGTTGGCCCAATCGCTGATTACTGTTAAAATCGTTCCATCGCGTGGCTCGGATAACGCCTCATAAGCGGATTTTTTCGCGCGCTGCACGGCGGCAGCAAAGGCTTTGGTGGTCAGCCTCCATTTGTCCTTAACCGCCTCGGCAAAACCGAAGAAAAATTGTGCCAATATTGCACCCGAATTTCCCTGCGCGCCCATGAGCGCCGACTCCGCCATTTGGCTGCTCACCGCAGCGATAGATTTATCCGTTCGTTCTGCCAAACGACCCGAGATATGATTCATGGTCCGAACCATATTCGTACCCGTATCTCCGTCCGGTACTGGAAATACGTTGATCTTATTCAAATAGGCTTGCATTTTGGCCAATTGTCGGGTACTGGCAAATATCGCATTGCGAAGTCGTCGACCATCGAGATAGCGGATCTGACTATGCTTTGTAATTTTGCTTTGTTTCATAAATATGAAAAATCCTTCCTGTTATTTTCTGTTTCAATTGTGAGCTATGAAAAATTGATCGTCCACAAACTGCGGTCCCTTTAAGCTTTTTGAATGGCCGAACTTCCTGGATCGGAAGCATCATAGATAAGCAACCGAGTCTTGAATTTTTTAGCCTATATTAAAGATGCCGATTCTTGCTAAATATGGCTTCTTGGTTTTTCGAATCCGAACATATGATTTTTGGTGAGAGGACAATAGCCAATTTCTCATCATCGAAGAATTCGATGATTGGATAATCGTTAGCCCTGAGGAGACTCACAACCATTCATTATGTTCGCGAAATTTGATTTTGATAATGCTATTAAATTCGATGTTGCTCCATAGAAAAAGATGCAATATTGCAACTGTTCATATCATTGCTCCATAATTTGATGGGTTGAAAGTGAAATAAAAGATTCAGAATCGCGCTGAGGAAGAGGAGAGAATCCAAGAAGCGTATTGGCGAACTTCGGGTCATCAAAATCAGATTTGCTAAAGGCGTCAAAAGTGATGTCTTCCTGAAAAATTTGGAGCGCTAATCCCCGTCAAGAAAATTAATCATCAAAGATTTTGCTCTCCCGTGAGATGAGTCGCAGTCGATAGCGGAATCTGCTTTCACTTTCTGGGAGAAACGCCCGTTATCTATTCTAATGGACGCCAAATGTAAAAAATATGATTCTAAAAGTCAAGCTTTTTGCTGCAATAGACCAAAATTTTTGGTTAAAAAGGTACTTCGCTCGAAAAAATTTCAGAGAAAAACCAATTGGGCCGAGCGAATTTCTGAATGTGAACTAAAAGAATAATCGCCAGAGGGATTTATCAGCCAAGCTTAGGCCCAGTTGCTCGGAAAAGGGGATCAATTAAAATAGGGATGTTGGCCAAATTCAACCTGGCTGAGTTCGAAATTTGCGATGAACCATTGAAAACTAAGTTTGGTGAATCAACGTCACGGTGAAGTGCAACAATTTTTATTCTCTGAAACGTTCGACGAAAGTTGGTTGTTCGCCAGCCATCTTTAGAAAAATATCCAGTGGCACAACTTCAAACTCCGAGCTTAGTTTGTTGAGAATGGATTTTACCCGCTGGACAGAGCTGTATTGTCGAACATGCATCAAAAGGAAGTAAGGTCGCTGCTTGTTGATCACAGCCAATTCTTTCAGATCGGCAAGGATCTGGTCATCGGGCGCTTCTGGTGCCATATAATAATTGTAAGAGATCAAAGGTCGCTTATCTCGCACAGCAAATGTATGTGATTGAACATAGCCATTGACAAACCCGATCGCGTCGGGCATGCCCTGATAGAAGGCATCCACTACTTCCCGTGTGAGGTCGGAATTGCCTTCCACCATAACGCCCTCGGAATAATCCATGATCTCAAATACATTGAGATCCAATTTTTTCATCAATTCGTATGCGAGAGAGACCATCTGAGGCAGATACTGCTTAGGGACCGCCTTTGGGTAAACATATCCAGGTCCACCCAGACAACCGATAAAATAATCATTAGCCGTTGCCTGAGTGTAAAAATATTCCAGCATGGCAGGTGCCAGCCATGAATAATTCATTGACACTTCCCAAGCATACGGGATTTCTCCGCGCCCCGGCTGATTCCAAGCGCCTAAGCCAATTCCGTCAGTCTGGATGCAACTGATATATACTTTTTTCTTTGGGAGATATTTCTTTCCGGGGATAATGTGATGATTATTTTTGAATACAAAATTAGGTGTTGCAGGCACCTGAGAGCTGAAGCTCATGTTGGGCAAGCTATGAAGCCCTTCAACCCGCAAAGCATAGCGGGAAGTTAATCGCACCCATTCCTCTTCCAAATCCTTTTTATAAGAATGCCAACCGAATACAAAACCAAACGGCTTCATTTCTGAAAGCAGTTCGTTGGTCAATTGGTATTCCTCTGGAATGGTTTGATTGGCGCAGAGATCATTGAAGAACATTTTCTTATACATTCCCCAATCTGCCACGCCAGGTTTCATGATATTGCCATGTTCACCGCCGAGCCAGACGATATATTCCTTGTTACATCGTTCCCAATATTGATCCTTTGCCCAACGGTAAATCTCAGCATCGGATTGCCCGACGAATTGACCTCTGAAATCTGCTACGGGACGCAAGCCTATTTTTTCGACGAGGTGGATCAAATCCTCGTTCACCACAACAGCCTGTTCCAGTCCAGCAACGGTAAAAGCGACGATCAGTGAAGTGCGCACCGACTTGTCCCAAACGACATATCCATTGATCTGCTGGCGGAAGGTATTCAGTGCTTGTTCGGCTGAGCGCAGCTCTTTGAAATTGAAATATCGTTCATTCTGCAAGAAATCGAAGAAGCCAGGAGTGTACCGAAAATCCCATTTTTCAGGATAGATGAAATATAAATTGGGGCCGGTGCGATTGGCCAAACCTTGCAGAGAAATAAGCATTGCCTGTTGCGGTAGTTTCCCATCAATCGACCAGTCATCCTCCAAGCGCATAAAATAGGCCTGTCGGCTGCCAGCTCGCTTTAAAAGATAAAAGAGCCGATCTCCATGTTGCCGGGAGGGTCGCGTGACTGTGTAGCGCACAAGTTGCTCTGGGATGGAAATTTCATAACTGTGTAAGGCGCTAAGCTCTGTTTCGCCCTGCGAGCTGGCAATCGGCACTCGTTCGCTAATCGTTAGAACGGTGCTATCAGCATTCCAAGTTGCAGCCAGCACGCGACGTCCATTATTGCGATTCATGATCCCCAGAAACACGTTGGTGGGAGCCACTTGGTGCTGTTGTTGCCAAAGCGTTGTTTTGCCGTTAGGGGCCAGGCGAATCGTATCTACAAAAGCGTCCCTGGCACGCGTCCCCCATTTCTGGATCACAGTCACTTGATCGCGTTCCATCTTAAATTCGATGAAGAGCGATCGATAGAGCGGAATGACTGTGCTTTTTTGGGGGATCAGTTCCCACGAACCATTGAAATGCAGATAAGCTTGAGCGATCAAGGTTGTAGAGCTCATGAAAAGGCAGATCAGAAGCGTGAGCGTTTTTTGCATCGATTTACTCCGTAATTTATCTCAGGTTTAAAATGACAGGAATAGAATTTTGGGCTTGCATCCTCAAGGCAAAACGCGGTATCATGAACGATGGATTGGAGCAGCCAGAAATTTAGAGGAGAAAGTAGAAGATCTAGTTTTTGAACAATCCTTGATGCGAGTATGGACATTCTGTATCTTTAAAATCAAATCAAGCGACCATTTTATGAGAGTGCGCTAATTTTGCGCTAATTTAAACGTTCGCTGGCATAAAGTCAAGCTAAAAATCAATCGACCAAATTTCTCATGTGCACCAAAGAACGATGCAAGAATTCGAACGTACGACAGGAGTTTAATAAATATGTGGTCATTCGATCAGGGCATTTTTTATGGCGATCAATTCCGATTCAGATAGCTTGAGCCCATATAAGGCAAAATTCTCTACAGTGCCAAATATCTGGGTGATCAGTTCATTTGCTGCATTGAGATAGTCCGCTCTGGCTTCGAGTAAAGCCAAAAATCTCTCTTTGGGGATGCCAAAAAGCGAGAGCGCTTTGATCCAATGCTGGATATCGGGATTGGAAGTGAGCGCATAATCATTGGTTTTGAGATAATCAGCAAGGGCGACTTCGTGCGGTAAATCGAGCAGCAAATGGATAAGCCAACAGGCAAAGCCAGTACGATCTTTCCCACCAGTACAATGAATGAGAACTGGAAGGTTGTGCGGCTCGGCAATAAGCTTAAGGATCTGGGCGAATTCCTTCTGAAAATGGGTGACGTATTCTTGATATACCTCTATCATCATTTGATGATAATCGATTTTGCGAGCTTTTCCGAACAGAACGGAAAACAATTGCCATAAAAACCCTGATTCATTATGCTTTGATGTTTTGATGGGGATATGGACAGAAGCGATCTGACGCGGGAGGCGATCTGGTCGGCTCTGTCGCTCCTTATGTGTTCTCAAATCGATGACAGTTTTGATCCCCAAGTTTTGCAATTCTTGTTGGTCAGATGCTGTGGCAGTTGAAAGGCTGCCGCTGCGATACAATAGCCTGGTTCTGATGGATCGCCCGTCACGGGTACGGTATCCCCCAAAGTCGCGAAAATTAAGAATGGCTTCCACGAATTCCCCCAGAGATTGAATTGATCTTGCAGATGATGGTGGTCATATCGTCCTGCTGGACCTGCGGATGGACAAAGCATCGGACTGCGTGTTGCAGATGTTTTATGATTTGTCGTGCGTTGAGATGGCGATGGTTTCTAATAATTTCAACGACCCGTTGCTCGGTAAATTCAGAGTCATCTGAGGCCTGGGCCTCGGAAATTCCATCGGTAATAAAGAAGGCGATCTCTCCAGGAACGATGGGGATCGCGCGACTGGAAGTATAATGATAATCCTGCACGATGCCCAGAGGGATCCCATTGCTCTCCAGCATAAGTCGGATATTGCCAGCGCTATCTAACAAATAGCCAGGAAGATGTCCAGCATTAGCATATATCAAACATGCGCGCTCAGCATTGATGAGCGCCAAGAACAAAGTGACAAACCGTTCATTGTCCAGGTCCGAGCTCAATTGCTGATTTAGTTTAGTTAATAACTCTCCTGGGTCTGTGGTCATGGTCGCAAAGGCACGCAAATAAGCGCGGGTCTGGGTCATGATCAGCGCGGCTGAAATCCCATGTCCACTCACATCCCCAATGACCATCGCAACACTTCCGTCCTTCATGGGGATAAAATCGAAATAATCGCCATTGGTTTCCACTGCAGAATATGTAGCGCCGGCAATATCAACTCCTGGCAAGTTTGCCTTGACATGATAATAGCGTTGTTGTAATTCGCGCGCGATGCGCAGTTGAAATTCCTGTTCCTGCTTCTCTTTAAGATCGGTGATATCCTTGAGCACTGAAACAAAGTGGGTGATCATTCCAGCTTCATCTTTCATCGGCGTGATGCTCTGTTCGCTCCAGTAAAGTTGACCATTTTTCTTGCGATTGATGATCGTGCCGCGATAAGGCTTGCCCGACAGAATGGTTTTCCATAGGTTTTGATAAAATGCATGATCGTGCTGACCCGACTGTAAAAGCTTAGGCGTTTGCCCCAATGCCTCATCCCGATGATAGCCTGTTGTCGTTTCAAAAGCCGGATTCACATATTCAATAATGCCTTGCTTGTTAGTAATGAAAACACTATCCGCTGTTTGCTGAACAGCATTCGAGAGCATTCTGAGAGATTCGAGGTTTCTTTTTTGATCAGTTACATCTTGAAGATAAAGCATCACGAGGTCCGGAGGAACAAAAACGTAACTGAATATGATATCTTTTGACTCGTGCGTCGTTCTCAAACTGAAGGAGTTTATCTCTCGGTTCACTGGCTTCTTCGTCTTGAAACATCGAAAAAAATCCTCTTGGATTTTGGGTTCGTCCTTGAAAATGTCGCGCATGTTTTTATTTAAAAAATCTTGAATTTTTCCTCGCGTATAATCTTTGGCCGCATGATTGAAATCGACCAAGAAAAAATCATTATCATGATGCTGCCAGACGTAGGTGGGCATTGGAAAACCCTTGAATTGCGCCACGATTCTTTGATCGCTCTGACGTTGGCGCATCTCAGCCTGTTTGATGGATGTCACATCTCGAAGGATCACTATCCCCCCGATGATTGATCCAGCACTATCTTTCATTGGACTGGCGGAGACTTCGATAAATATACCTTCCTGACGATGGAAGTTCTGAATGAACATGAGTTCATCAATGATTGTTTCTCCACGTAAGGCGCGGGCTAATGGCAGTTGTTTAGAGGGATAGGGACTGATCTTATCTGGGTAATATGTGCCATAAATTGATGACCATTCCACGACAGAAGCATCTACGGGACCAATTCCCAAAATGTGTTCCGCAGTCGGGTTGAAATAGACAAATTTGCCAATCTGGTCAGCCACGATGACACCCTCAGTAAGGTTATCTAAGATCGATTTTAGTGTCTTATTCTCTTGGACCAATATCCCAATCGATTTTTGATTGTGACAACTGACTATTTTTTTGATATCTCGAAATAGATCGTTCATTATTCTTCATCCTTAAACATTCGCTGGGCAATAATACCAGAGGAAAGGATATAAATTGTCCCCGTCCGAGTCAGCTCGTTATTGCACGATTTTCAGTATTGTTATTTTGGGGTGACATTAGAAAACGATAGGCTGACCAATTGGATCAGCCTCAACTTGGAATAAATTTATTGGTTATTAAACCGCTCAAACCAGAGAATGATCCCATCAAGACGAAGAAATATCTAGCTCATCATCCTGCGAATGAATGAGGGATATAACTATTCATCTTGGCCGAAATCTCATTTTACGATTTTGGCATTCAAGAAGGAAATGAAATGAATTTTTTTGAAAAATTAGAATCGTTATCAAATGCGGGCTTAAAGTTGACTATGAAATGAAAGATCATCACCTCGGCAGATGTAACTTGGATCAATGCAATAGACGGAACAACCAAAAGCGCTTTTTCTTTGGGAATAAATCCAACTCAATTTTCTTGATCGCCGCTAATGCGGTGGAATAACCTTGTTCATAAAGCGCGTCAGCTTGATGAAAATCATAAGGGTTAAAGCCAGCCAAATTGGGCACAATTGTGGTATCGCCATCCGGTGCGTGGATAGCGATCTGTTCGATCACTAACTGGAAGGAATTCATTAAAATCTGGATGATATTCTCTGGCGGTTTGGGATTAGAAATGCCAGGCAAAAGTTTCACTGCAATGACATAATCGGCGCCCATTTGCCGAACGACATTCGTTGGCAAAAAATTGAGCACGCCTCCATCGACCAGAACCTGATTTCCGCGGACCAGCGGTGTAAACACCCCGGGAATAGTGCAACTGGCGCGGACCGCCTCTGATACCGGTCCATCGCGAAACACAACCTCCTTGCCTGAAGTGAGGTCCACAGCTACCGCCGCAAACGGCCGCTTCAAACGCGTTATGTCGATGCGCCCAAGTTTTGCGTCGATAAAACGCTCCAAGAGCTTACTGTTCAGTAATCCCATTTTGGGGATGGTCACTTTGCTGATCTTTCCCCAACTCAACGATTTGACTAGTTGAAACATTTCATCGCTGCTATATCCAGCCGCCAAGAACGCACCGACCAGGGAGCCAGCACTGGTGCCAGCGATCATGTCGATAGGAATCTGATGCTCTTCCAGAACCTTGATCGCTCCCAAATGGGCAATACCGAGCACCGCGCCACCGCTTAAGGCTAAGCCAATTTTCTTATCTCGGAATTTCATGTACCACCCCTTTTGTTCGGTCAAACTGTATCTTTTGTGAATGGGCTTCGTCGTTCGGAGATCAAACCGATTGATTCGATTCGTCTGGCATGCCATAAATTCTGTGAACCATCAAAATCGTTTTGCCCCCGAATGCAGCGCAACGAATCGGGCGATCGACCGATCATAAGTGCGTTCGATATGATCGGGAAAGAAGCAGGCTGGTAATTCGCCAGCGCGACGATGATAAGCCAGACATTCACAACAATACCCTTTGCGGCTACAGGGTTCATAGCTGCAGTTGCATCTTTTCAAATTCTGCTGGTAATTTTTGCACTCCATAACAGCTCCGCTTGATTTTAATCCTATATGCGAGACAAACGATAATTCAGTGTTGATACCTACATTTCTTCTATTTGAGCAATGTGATTTTTCGTGTCTCTTGATAGGCTTCGCACTTCATCACCAACAAATAGGTACCTGCTGCCAGAGGGTACCCTTGATGATCGGTCCCATTCCACTCAATTTGATGGAAACCTGCTGGTAAATCAGCATCGATGAGGGAGGCTATTTGATGCCCAAGGATATCATAAACTTCTATCTTTGTATGTGAGGAGCCTGCAATCGAAAATTTGATCATCGTTTTGGAATTGAATGGATTCGGATAATTCTGATAGAGTTGATAGTCGATTGGTTCGTTAGATTGAACAATTGGTTCAGCAATGGCGACAGTTGTTCCTAACCCGAAATAATTGATGATGCGATCCATCACTTTATTTCGGTCAGCTTCGGGATATATGGTTTCGAACGGGAATCCAAAATAGACCAATTTGCCGATCTTGGCACTGGAACCAAATTTCCCTTCGTATTGAATGCCGGCAATGTAGGAGGTGCCATCATATTTCAAACAGGCTAAGCTCCCGCCGAGTGGATCAATGCAATCGGGGTAATCTACATTATATAAGCCGTGAGTTCCATCATCGAATTTGAGATTGGATAATCCTTCAAAAATTGAGCCAGTTGATCCGCTGAATTGATAAACATTGGCATCATCAGCGACATATCGGGCCTTTAAATAATTTTGATAGAACGATCGGCCGTTATTGTAATAGTCTAAATCCCAACCAATCTCAGCACCAGAGACGAATAGTTTGCCCCCATTTTCGAGATATTCTTTCACCATCGTTTGTTCCTGGCTATCAAAGGTGCGATTGGCTGTGGATTCTTCACCAAGGATCCAGATGACCATCGCATAGTTTTTCAAATCGATCGACTTTTGAGCGACAGCCTCATTGCAGCAAGAGTCAAAATTCAGGTTCAGGTTACTCAGCGATCGCGAATAAGGAACCACATAATTTTTGGTGTTCAGATCAGAGGTCATTCGATCAAAGCCGTTGACGATCAAAATCGGAGCTTTTTGGGCGGCCACGCGGGTCCCCAATACCTCACTCATGATGCCTAACTCGCCTGAATCGTTGATTCCGACAATCCGAAAATAATAGTTTTTCCCTTCGATTAAATTATCAAATGTCCGCGATAATTCAGTTATCTCTCCCATGTTGGTGAACGTGATGCCGTCGCTGCTGAAATAGAGCTGATAGCGGCTTGCCCGATCGACCGCCTCCCAGCTTACGCGGATGGAGCAGCCGCCAAGGTTTTCTACTCGAACTTGGGGCGCAGCAATCATCAACTGATTGAAACGCAACGGGGTATAGTTGCCCCAATCGACTACCCGATGGACGCACCTGGTTGCGCTTCCTGAGGCTTCGTAAACGATAGGCCGCCCATCGGCTGCTCGTTGGTCGAACAATCGTACGTGATTGGCGGGGATGTTCAAAATATCCCCGGCCAATAGTTCGTTTCTAGCGATTTCAGTTGAATAATTGGGCAAGGTACGCGTACTCTGCCTCGAGATCTCCCAGCAACGGGAAACAAAAGCCGAGCAATCGATACCAGTTGCCCACCAGGGTGTGCCACCTGCTGCATTGTAATGCGAAAGATGCGAACCAGCGCCATCTCCCTTAGCGATCCGCGCGATAAATGTCGGGACATCATCATTGCCGCCATACGAGTACGCTTCCCCGGTATACCATCCCACCGAAAAATCACATGGCTGATTGCCATACTGGAGATATTCAGGATGGTTGATATTGGCTTCGGAACAATACCATTGCACCTCAACATATTCCTTCGCATGAGAGATGATCTTCTCTCGGGTGATCTGAGCCGATGAAAGCCCAACAGCACAAAAAAATATGAACAAAATGGGCAGACGATTAATTTTCATGAATGCTATCCCAAATTAATAAACCCATTAATTAAGATTTCGAACTGCGAAAGTCGCCGACGAAATCAAATTTGCAAATCGCTCGATTATAAAATTAGCGCAATTGGCTCAATTGGCGGTCCGAAAATATAACCGTCAAGATTGCGGTTGAATTCATCTCCGTCACTCCGATCCTATTTCTCAAGCTGCCAGCGGAGCACAGTGAGGCCTTCTGACCCGATTTTTAAGAAATAAATATTGCCATCCTTATCAATGGTGATCGGCTTGAATGGGGCTACAATATTTTTATTTTCGATGGCAACCGAAGCAAGGAGATGTCCCTCTCCGTCCAGTTTATCCACTGCAAAATAAGACTCCCCCCTTGAATTGAACAGCTCCTTCCGGAGAAAAATATTGCCTTTTCGATCGGTATCCAGAAAAACCAGTGATCCCAGCTCGTCCTGCGTGGTAATGTTTATTGTTTGCTTTTGCCGAGTTCGACTATTTTCGATGAACAAATAACCGTGATGTTCGTCGAGCCACTGGGTGTGAAATCGTCGATCGGGGATCTGGGCGCTCAGCCCTGGCGAAATTTGGGGGAGTGGCTTGGATAATGATTGATCCATTAAATTGTACTGGGTCTGATCGATCGTCTGGACGAAAACCTTTTGATTCGAGACCCTCAAACCGTCGAGAAAACCGATGTCCCGGCTAATGGTTATCCTCTTAAGCAATTTGCCTTGGAAATCATATTGCTCTGCCAGGTAATTGTAAGGAGCAAGCAAAACGATTTGGCTATTGTAAAATTGGATATCGAACGCTTGGCAGGTGATACTGAACTTCCTTAGCCACTTCCCCGCAGCGCTATAAAGCTGGACGCGCTTATTGACTAAGTCGAGGATAGCAATGTTGCCTTCGGAATCAATCGCGAGCGATTGGGGACAATTGCCTTCGGCTTCCAGTATCAATCCGAATTCACCATCCGCTTGTCCCCAATTGGCGGTGATGAGGGTTTGAGATTGGGGGTCGCCAGCATAAACATTTTTAGTTATAAAAAAGAAGAAAACCATGAAAATAATCAAACTTATTCTCATTGCTTTTACCTCGATTGTTGAATTGAGAATCATTTACAAACTAACATATTTTAGCATAAAATACAAGGTATTTTTTATACCGCTCAATGCAAAAAAATTATCTTGACAACCGATTAAATTATCGTTATATTTCGCATTTTTATTTTTGAAATATTTGTATTGAGGACTAAATACGTTATGAAATACGAGAGCGGCATTTACTTCCATAAATTGCCTCAAGAAGTCGCGGCAGAACTGCCTCGGCTTGGCATACAAAGGTCTAATGTCAAGGTAGCCATTCGGAGTGATCTGGATTTAAATGGCGCATTTCGACCGAGCTGGTTGATTATTACCGATGAATCCGTTTTAGGTATCACCCCTGGAGCGTATGACCCAGATCATACGGTTGGTCCCTATCCCATTCATTCGCTTCAAAAAGCGCGAATTTTCAAGGGAGTCGGGAGTGGTTTTCTCCAAGTGAGAGTCCAAAACTTTTTTATCAACGTCATTCGTTTCAGCAATGCGCGACGGGAGGAATTCAATCGTGCCAGAATTTACTTGGAAGATCTGATCGAAAAGCGCAATGCTCCCTTAGATATTTTCAAAAAACGGAATCCCTGGTTTTGCGAAAAATGTGGCTTAGCGTTACCCTCTCAGCAGGCGGAGTGTCTTCGCTGCGCCAGCCAAGGTGGATTACTCAAACGAACGCTTCGCATGATGCGACCTTATCGACTATTTGTGGTCCTGTTATTGGTGATGATGTTAAGTGGTGTCGCCTTGGATTTAGTGCCGCCATATCTCACTCGCATTTTGGTCGATGATGTGTTGACAACCAAACAGCATACGAATTGGTTGCCCTGGCTGGTGCTGGCGTTAGCCGGGGCTGCGCTGTTCAGAGCGCTGCTGAATATCCTCATCGGTCGCACCAGCACCACTGTGGGCACCCGGATTACCTATGAACTGCGGCGACAATTGCAGCAAAAACTGATTCAGCTTTCAGTGGATTTTTACGATAGAACACCAGTTGGTACGTTGATCACTCGGCTGCTTCACGACGTGGATTATTTTCACGGCTTTGTCCAACAAGTGGCATCTGGATTTCTGGTCAATCTGTTTCTCATAATCGGCATTGGCTTCATGTTGTTTAACCTGAATGTCAAATTAGCGCTGTTCGTGCTGATTCCCGTGCCATTTGTGATTGCTGGTACTTGGTTTTTTTGGCACACCATCTATCCCCGCTATTATCGCTATTGGGATAGCCAATCGAAATTAGCCTCATTGGTTAATGGGGTGCTATCTGGCATTCGGACGGTGAAGGCGTTTGCACAAGAGAAGCGCGAGCATCAGCGGTTTGATGGAGTAGCTGGCTATTTGCGCGATTCTCGCCGCGCGGTGGATCGGGGCTCGACTACCTTTTTCCCCATTTTTGGATATGCTTTTGGATTGGGCGGATTGATTATCTGGTACGCTGGAGGAAAAAATGTGTTAGCCGGCCAGATCACCTTAGGAACGTTGATGGCCTTTCTGGGTTACTTGGGCATGTTTTATGGGCCGATCTCGGCGCTGACCATGTTTTCCAACTGGCTCACCGGATTTTTAACTGCTGGTCAGCGCATTTTTGAAATCCTCGATACCGATGTCGCGCTGAAACAACCAGAAAAGCCAGTTGTTATCAAAACGATGCGGGGACGAATCGAATTTCGCAATGTCACGTTCGGATACGATCCTTACGATCCAGTTTTGACCGATATTTCTTTCATTATCGATCCTGGACAATTAGTGGGGATTGTCGGAAAAAGTGGCTCGGGCAAAACCACTTTAGTGAATTTGCTCTGCCGCTTTTACGACCCACAGCAAGGGCAGATATTGATCGACGGGGTCGACGTACGCGAGATGTCCAATCAAGAGCTGAGGAAGCATGTGGGATTGGTGTTACAGGAGCCGTTTCTCTTCCGAGCGACGATTGCTGAAAACATCGCCTATGGTGCGCCCAATGCCACCCCAAAGGACATTATCGATGCAGCCAAAGCCGCTAACGCACATAAATTCATTCTCAAGCAGCCGAGTGGTTACGACACCCGGCTCGGCGAGCGCGGTGCAGGATTGTCTGGTGGCGAACGCCAACGTGTTAGCATCGCTCGGGCTTTGCTCTGCAATCCGACCATTCTTATCCTTGATGAAGCCACTTCCTCAGTCGATACCGAATCCGAGCAGCAAATTCAAGAAGCCCTGGCTGTGCTAACGAAAGGCCGAACAACTATTGCGATTGCCCATCGCCTATCCACCCTGAGAGGCGCGGATATTATTTATGTGCTCGACGAGGGTAAAATCGTTGAATTTGGCAACCATGAAGAACTTATGGCCAAGCAAGGCATCTATTATAAGCTCGTGATGATTCAAACCCGATTGACCAAATTGGATCAATAATTTTCTTGTTAGAAAGCGAAAATATTATTGTCATTGAAGAATTATATAACCAAGCTTTGACACATGCGCAATTGACGGCCCAAAGGCAATATGTTTGTTCCATAAAAATGAAAATCCAGAAAACATGGCAAAGAATAAGGCTCGTGGGATACAAAATCTGTGGTAGGAGCGTTGCGTTGCATTTCCTTAAGGAAGCAAGATGGAAATCGAAAAACATCAACTAAGAGATGTAGGCGTTCGTTATTTGACGCCTGAAAATTGTCGGCTTTATATCGGCACACTCGGCTCGCTTCATTGCATCGTAGAAGATAAAGAGGCCTATGCCAATGTCTACTGTCTCATGACGTTTCCGATCAGTCATCCATATCAATTTATTTCAGTTTGCTATTCGGATGATGAAGGTAAAGAGCAGGAGATTGGTTTAATCGAATCTTTGGAAACCTTTCCAAAAGAAACCCAAGATTTGGTCAAAAAAAGCCTTGGCCAGCACTATTTTGAACAAACCATTCGGCGGATCCATGATGTGCGCTGGGAATATGGCCTGATCTTCTTCGATGTTGAGACCGAAAGTGGACGTACCCAATTCAGCATGCGCTGGCAGCACGATAAAGCACTGGAATATGGCCGCAATGGAAAGGTGTTGCTGGATACGTTCAATAATCGTTATGTTATTCCTTCTGTTTCAGATCTGCCTGCAGCGGATCGGAATCGATTACTGAGGTTTATTTATTGGTAAAGATGGATATGATCATTCACTATTGGACTTCGCTTGTTGTAATCTTGTTGACTTTAGCCGGAGTGGCAATCGGTCGCTACCCTGGCTTAAGAATGAATCGAGCCACGATCGTACTCGTGGGCTCAACCGCTCTTATCATATTAGGGGCAATATCATTGGATCAGGCTTATCAGGCCATCGATCTGAATACCATTGTGCTATTATTTTCTATGATGGTGTTGAATATCAATCTGCGCTTGGCTGGCTTTTTTGGTTTGGTGGTTCATCGCGTAGCTCGTTTTGCCAAAAATACTAAGCAACTCTTGTTTCTGGTGATTATGAGCTCAGGGATGCTTTCCGCCTTGTTTTTGAACGACACCGTCGTCATAATGTTTACGCCGCTGGTTCTTGAGATGACCACGGCGTTGAAGCGCAACCCCATTCCCTATCTAATGGGGCTGGCTACCGCCGCCAACGTCGGTTCGACGGCGACCATTATTGGGAATCCGCAGAATATGTTGATTGGAATGGCGTCGGGAATTTCATTTATTTCCTTTGCCTGGTATCTAACCCCGGTAGCGATAGCTGGATTGTTGGTCGTTTACGCGGTTATTATCACGGTCTATCGGGATGAATTTAATGGTCAAAAATTGAACTATCAAATCTCTGATAGACCACGAATTTTCAAGCCGCTGCTTTATAAAAGCACCATTGCGTTAGCGTTGATGCTCGCTGCTTTCGTGGTCGGAGCAAAAATCCCACTCGCCGCTCTGGGTGCTGCATCTTTATTATTGATCACCCGCCGAATTAAGCCCCAGCGCGTATTCGGTGAGCTGGATTGGGGACTATTGGTGTTTTTCTCGGGCTTATTCATCGTCACCCATGCGATCGAGACCAGTGGCTTAGGAGTTTATTTGTTCGACCAGGCTCGACCGCTGCTCGATCAAGGGCTCGCCCCTTTAACCATCGTTTCAGCACTGCTGAGCAACATCATCTCTAACGTCCCTGCTGTGCTGCTGTTTCGGCCTATCATGGGGTCGCTTGCTGATCCGAACATTGCTTGGTTGACTTTGGCCATGGCGACCACTTTCGCCGGGAATTTAACCCTATTGGGCTCTGTCGCTAATTTGATCGTGGCTGAGACGGCCAAATCAAGAGGCATCCATCTTTCGTTCCAAGAATATCTCAAAGCGGGATTGCCGATCACCATAATCACCCTCACGATCGGCGTATTCTGGTTCAATTTCATTAAGTGACATCAAAAAATACCTTGACCAGAGGAAGTTCTAGTGCTATATTTGTTTGATAAGATGAAGTTCCGATGAATTAATCAACCTTTTTCTGACACAATTGTGGACAAGCCCATACAAGTTTTAGCCAATTTCGAAGCATCTGTGATTTATCTGTTTGGCTTCCATGCGAAAAAGGAGCCAGCCATTAAGGAATCTGGATCTTCATGCTGCTCTGTCTGAGTTAGAATCATGGTAGTATTGATTTTTAAGCTATCGTTCCAAATCGGACAATTCCTAAATATCGGTGCTAATAAAGTAGCTGCTGTTTCTTTCGATCTGGTAAGGATGATCCAGAACTTCTTTATAAAAATCTCAAGCAAGAAATTTCCCTGAGGAACAATTGAACAGCTTTTTTATTTGGCAAGATCAATGAATTCTAACAAGTTTTCTGGCAAGTGGACCGCTCGCTAAATAAACCACTCGATGAAAAAGAAGCGAATTGGCGAGTTTCGCAGCGATCGAGTTATGAGTTGGATAAGTTGGAAAGGATAAGCCTAATATCACTGTTGAGATAAAAAAATCAGAAAAATTAGACAAGCCAAGGCAGCGCATTTGTAATTGGTTCGGATCGCTTAAAAAGTCCAAATTATGCAGTCATCGTGGTTGCTGACGCAACTGTTCGGCTCTTATGCTTCATAATTCGTCTAAACGCATCTTCCGTTTGAAAATGGTAGTCAAGAGAATTGTCATCACATACAAAGAATTTCATCTCATTTCTCCAAAGCCAAAGGTGAAATTGTAGCGATTCTATTGGCTATCGAGACATATCGGTACATCGAGAATGGATTGTTGCCGATGAATTTTAAGTTTTAGACCTGGTATCTGAGATTTTCTCAATTTTAACAGAATCACTCAGACAGATTTATACATTGCACAAAAATCAACTCATGCGAATTTAATTTTTGAGCTATTATTTTGAATAAGCTAAAATCCAATTCGGGAGGGATTTTCAATTGAAAGCGATGATTTTAACAGGTATTGTAGATTTAACTGCAAACAAAACGCCTTTAGATTTACAAGAGCTACCTCGGCCGATTCCAAAAGAAAACGAGATTTTAATCAAGGTCTTGGCTTGTGGTGTATGCCATACTGAGCTGGATGAGATTGAAGGTCGGACGCCACCATCATTTTTTCCGATGGTGCTTGGGCATCAGGTGGTCGGTAGGGTTGTTGAGATAGGAAAATCAGTCACAAAACATCGAATTGAGGATCGTGTGGGGGTTGCTTGGATTTTTTCATCGTGCGGCCGGTGTGAGTTTTGTCTTTCGGGCCGAGAGAACCTATGTCCCGATTTCAAAGCCACAGGACGAGATGCTTTTGGTGGCTATGCTGAATTCATGACTGTTGGAGAGGATTTTGCATATCCCATACCAGAGGTGTTCTCTGATGCAGAGGCGGCCCCGTTGCTCTGTGCTGGTGCGATCGGCTATCGCTCGTTGCGATTGACCAATCTGAAAGACGGTCAGTACCTGGGATTGACAGGGTTTGGTGCATCGGGGCATTTGGTATTGCTGATGGTTAAATATCTTTATTCAAACGTTCGGATTTTCGTTTTTGCGCGGAGCGAGCAGGAGCAGAAGTTCGCCAGAGAGCTCGGAGCAGATTGGGCCGGCGACACTGATGCTGAACCACCCCATCCATGCCATAGCATCATCGATACCACCCCGGTTTGGAAGCCGATCGTGGCCGCCATGGAGCGTTTGCAGCCAGGCGGTAGGCTGGTCATTAATGCGATCCGCAAAGAAACCAACGATCAGCACGAGCTTTTGCAGCTCGATTATCCCAGGCATTTGTGGATGGAGAAAGAGATCAAAAGCGTCGCGAATATTACTCGACGCGATGTTTTAGATTTTTTAAAATTGGCTGCGGAAATTCCGATCAAGCCGGAAATACAATGTTATTCACTGGATCAGGCCAATCAGGCGCTGTTAGAGTTAAAACAGCGAAAAATTCGCGGGGCAAAAGTTTTGACAATCTAAAAATTTGCTTGACAATTTGCTAATTTTTTATTATGATAAAAAAACTACTAAACCCAATGAACCCACCTAACAAAGGAGGGAAGGAATGTCCACTGGAAGAGGGACCGTTAATAAAGTCATTCTCTTGGGCCGATTAGGTAAAGATCCTGATTTGCGCTATACGCCAAGCGGCGCACCGGTCGCGACCTTTAGTTTGGCCACCAATCTCGTCTGGAAGGACCAGGATGGTAATCAGAAGGAGCTGACCGAATGGCATCGGATTGTTGCGTGGCGTAAGCTGGCAGAGATTGCCAGCAATTATCTGAAAAAGGGAAGCCTTGTTTACATCGAAGGTCGGCTGCAGACCAGGTCATGGAACGACAAAAACAACGTGACCCGTTACACCACCGAAGTGGTCGCTGATAATTTAACCATGGTTGGTCCAAAAATGGAGCGAGCTGGTGAGCCGATAGAGGTTCCGCCCCCAATCGATGAATTTATTCCAGGTGAACCTGAAGTGATCCCCCCTGCCCCATCAGAAGACGATCTGCCTTTCTAACAACCTTGTGGCAAAATATTGTCATGAGCACGAATCCGAGAATTTGTTATTCTCGGATTTTTTTATTAAAATTGTTGCCTTTAAAAATTATTTTCATATATTATACACATGGCGTAAGCCCTGTACCACGACATTCAGATGATTAAAAAATCGAAAAGAGGCTGATTCGTCCCCATGAAGATCGAGCGATTGGTTCAACAAGCGTTAGCAGAACGGGAGCACGCACGGGCGCCATTTTCTCAATTCCGAGTGGGGGCGATTCTAGTGACAGCAGATGAACAGATCTACACTGGGTGCAACATCGAGATCAGTTCATTTGGTCTTACGATTTGCGCTGAGCGAGTCGCCATTTTTAAAGCTGTGTCTGAGGGAGTCACTGCGTTCAAAGCCATATTTATCGCATCCGATTCGGAGCGTTTCACTCCACCGTGCGGCGCCTGTCGCCAGGTGCTTTGGGAACTCGCTGGTAAGATCGATGTGTACATGATCAATCGCTTTGGTGAATTTCAAATCGTTCCTCTTGATGCGCTTCTGCCACATGGATTCGATAGCACGTTTTTAACAATACCAATTTATCTTGGAGAGAAAAAAGTCGACTGATTATTTCCAATTGAACATCATATATCTCAACCTTATCTGGTAGAATCAATTGATCAGGCTGATTGAGACAAACCCTAATTTTAAACAGTTCGGTTGCAAATATGAAACCGCATATTTTAATCGGAATTGCCGGGGGATCAGGTTCAGGCAAAACCCTGGTAGCGCGGCGCATTGTTGAAGAGTTGGGATCGGATAAGGTGATCATCATCCAACAGGATTCCTACTATCGCGATCTCAGCCATCTATCTTTGGAGCAACGCGCCAAGCAGAATTTTGATCACCCTGATGCGTTTGATCATCAATTTTTGATCGCCCAGATCAAGGATCTTTTGGCGGGAAAATCAATTGAACAACCGATTTATGATTATACGATCCACTCAAGGAAGAAGGAAACACGGCGCATTGGCGAGCATGTCATTATCGTCCTAGAGGGTATTTTGATCCTTCACGAACCAGAACTCCGAGATCTGATGGATATCAAAGTTTATGTTGATACCGATGATGATGTACGATTGATCCGACGGATCCGACGGGATGTCACCGAACGCGGGAGAAGCCTGGAGTCAATTTTGGAACAGTATGAAAATAGCGTCCGACCGATGCATTTGCAATTCGTGGAGCCGACCAAACGATATGCCGATATCATTATTCCCGAAGGTGGATATAATTTAGTGGCAATAGATTTGCTCAAGACAAAAATTCAAGCACTATTGGCTGAGAGAGGTTATTGATTTAAATGACAAGCAAGTAGCGGATTCAATCGACTCGCACTCTAGATAAAATTCTGAATGGTTCAAACATCGAGGGAGCCGCATGTTAGAAGTCATCACTGGAGCTATGGAAGCAGGGAAAACCTGGCTATTGTATAAGCGAATTAGTGATGCTAAGTTAATGGGCAAAAAAGTACAAGTATTTGCTTTCCCTGTTCATAACGAGCAGATTGTCTCGCGAATTGGTTTTTCAAGTGAGGCTATCACGGTGCCCACGGTGGCAGAAATAGAATCTGCGTTGGAACCAGATACCGAAACAATAGCGATTGATGATGCGCAATTATTTGATGAAGAAGATTTGATCAATTTTTGCAATAAGTATCGAAAGACGATGGAGATCATCATCGCAGGAGTCCATCTGAATTGCTTTAATGAGAATTTTGGTGCCATGGTGGAACTTATGGGTCGCGCTGAAAAGGTGGTGGTCCTACTTGCCGTATGCGAAAAGTGCAAACAACAAACCGCTTTGATTTCCCAGCGCTACCGCGATCGTGAGCATACCATCCCAATCACCAAAGAGGACCCTAGAATTGAGTTACGAAAAGAATTTTATGCGCCGGTATGCTGGAACTGCTATCGGCCGCCACAATGATTGATGCCATCGCCACGCTGCTTTATGAGGCAAGGGTCACATTTTTTCGATTTAGTCTGATGAGATAATCGATCACCTGCTTGCCTCAAATACGTGGATATCTTCCCATCAAATATGGACAATTCGACCCGATTTCAATTCATCTGTTGGTTTATCAGAAAAAGGCGGTAGCTTTTCATTTTTTATTGAAATGCTGGCTTACGAAATAGATGTATCATTGAATGCCGAAGCAGATGGGGCTTCCTGCATGTCATTTGTTATTAGAAGAAATGATCAACGGGCTAATAGGAATAAGCACAAATAGAGAATCAGTCAGGAGTGAACGATGTGGGTGCAAAAAGTTACGGCTATTTTTGGGATTTTTGTGTTATTGGGAATCGCTTGGCTTCTTTCGAATAACAAAAAAAGGCTCAATTTTCGGGTTATAATTTGGGGGCTTGCCTTGCAGCTTCTGTTTGCGGTCCTCATTTTAAAGACTGGCCCAGGACAGATGGTGTTCTTTTTTGCGCGAGCGTTTATTGCGAAATTATTGAGCTTCACAGACGCTGGAGCTTCGTTTTTATTCGGCAACCTCTATCGCGGAGACCCTGGGATCATTGAGCAGATTGGGGGAGCTGGGCCGTTGCAACTTCGAGATGGCATCACTGGCCAGTTCATTGATGTGGGAATCGTATTTGCGTTCCATATTTTGCCAACCATTATCTTTTTCGCTTCGTTGATGAGCGTGCTGTATCATTTGGGAATCATGCAGAAGATTGTGCAATTCATGGCGTGGATTATGGCGAAATCGATGGGGACCAGCGGGGCAGAGTCGCTTTCAGCGGCAGGCAATATTTTCGTGGGGCAGACCGAAGCGCCGCTGCTGGTTCGACCATATGTGCCGGAGATGACCCATTCGGAACTCATGGCGATTATGGTAGGTGGATTTGCAACGATCGCTGGGGGTGTTATGGCGGCATATGTTCGTTTCGGGATCGATGCGGGACATTTGATGGCCGCCAGCGTGATGTCCGCTCCGGCTGCATTGGTGATGGCAAAAATCATCTATCCAGAGACAGAAGAACCGAAGACCCGCGGCCTGGTGAAGTTACCCAAAGAGAGGACGACGGCGAACGTGATCGATGCCGCCGCCTCCGGAGCCGCCGACGGATTGCGATTGGCTTTGAACGTCGGAGCGATGTTGATGGCCTTTATCGCATTGATAGCCATGATCAATTATGGCCTGGGCAAGATCGACGACCTCATTAATTTCATCACTTTTCATCATACCCAGTTCAATTGGGACCTGAGTCTGAAAAAGATCTTGGGGGTGATTTTTTCTCCCCTGGCTTTTTTCTTGGGGGTCACGCCGAGAGATCTTTTGCATTTTGGCAATCTATTGGGCACGAAAATTTCGATTAATGAAATGATCGCTTATATCGATCTGGTTAATCTGAAGGGCGTTATTTCAGAACGCTCCTACATTATCGCTACCTACGCGCTTTGTGGCTTTGCAAATTTCAGTTCGATCGCCATCCAAATCGGTGGCATCGGTGGGATTGCCCCTGAACGCCGCAGCGATCTTGCAAGGATCGGACTGAAAGCGATGATCGGGGGCGCTTTGGCATCATGGCTCACCGCCGCCATTGCAGGAATTCTTATTTGATGCCAAGAGAGAGTGGTTCTAACAATGATTAATGATTTGAAGCTCGATTGCGCACTGGAAGGGCAAAATTGCGCGTTTTAGGAGAGAGACATAATGCCGTTGATCAATCAGAATGTCTCAGCGATGCGGAAGCAGCAAATTACCGAATGTGGCAGTGAGACAGATGATGTTTATGATATCTCTTTTTATAGTCGAACCTCAATTAAATTAAAACGCTCCGCATCCGGATCGAAATGAGGGAGCGTGCAAAATGGACCATTTAGATTCGCCTTCGATTGCTGGCGAAGCTTCGCAATAATTCCATTTTGCTATTTTGAAGGACTCATATAAAAAATGGAATCACAACATTTACAAGCGGCTTTTGAATTTATACGACAGAAGATTCCCCTCACACCATCGGCGGCGATCATTTTGGGATCAGGATTGGGCAGTTTCGGAGATGAATTGAAAGATAAGACCATCATCGATTGCAAGGAAATCCCCCATTATCCTGTGCCCCGAGTGGTTGGGCATGCAGGGGTTTGGATTTTGGGATGGTTGGAGGAAATTCCAATTCTGGCGTTAAAGGGACGGGTGCACACATACGAGGGATATTCGGCCCGACAGGTGACCTTTCCAATTCGGTTGTTAGCGAAATTGGGAATCCAACGGCTGGTGATCACTAATGCGGCTGGCGCAATCAATCCCACCTTTGAGCCCGGAGATCTAATGCTGATAACCGATCATATCAATTTTTTATTTGATAGTCCCCTGATCGGAGACAATCGCCTCCCCGCCGAAAAGCGGTTCATTGACCTCTCCGAACCATATGATCGAAAATTCATCCATGGGGCTCTTGAAGTGTCCCAGCGACTCGGGATTCGGCTGCGCTCTGGGGTATTGATCTGTTTTCAAGGTCCGTCCTATGAGACGCCCGCTGAGGTTCGCATGGCTCGCGTTATGGGCGCAGATGCTGGCACGATGTCCACAGTCCCTGAAGTTATCGCTGCGAAGCAACAGGACATGCGAGTGCTGGGCATCTCATGCCTCACCAATTTAGCCGCTGGCCTTTCTGACCAAAAATTGAGCCATGAAGAGGTTACCCGAACCGCAAATGCCATTCAGGATAAATTTATTTTATTGATGAGGGAGATCATGAAACAGCTTCCGAACTGGTAGACATCTGTGTTGCAAGAGATGAGAAACCCCATACAGCAAGATGATTTTTTGCTGAAAAACTTCATTGACATAAAGAGTCGGTCGGAATTTCATATCGCTCTTGTTGCTGTTAAAAGAGATAAGAATCTTGAAGAAAATCTGATAATTGCAGGCTCCGAGCGAGCGCGCAAATAATGTGATGATGGAATTGCTAAGGCGTCTAATGAAATCCAAAGAAGGCAAACATCGCATCCAGGTTCCAAATAGGTTCGCACTTGCATACTTGAAACTGTATAGGGCATATTTGATGTTCAGACGGTTCCTGTTAGATGCAAAGTTGCGTTGCAAGCGCAAGCGGACGCTGTACATCATGAGGCTCTATGTCAGGTCATTGTTCTCCTGGCGCGGACGCATGGAATTGCTGGAGCATCATCGAAAATACCATCGGGTGATCATGTCTTGCCAACACCGTGTTGTTCGGAACGGCGATTCGCCGGCGCTCTTGAGTGAGCTTTATGAGATTTGGGGTCGTAATTTGCGCAATCTAAATCGCTTCGATGAGGCGATGGAAAAGTTGTTATTTGCGAGAGATCAATTGCAATCGAATTCCCCATCGCTATGGTATGAATTGGGATTGCTTTATTTCATAAAGAAAGATTATCCGAGTGCTCGGCGCGCCATGGAGACCGCGGTGAAAATGGGCTATGACACCGTGTCCCTGCGAATTCACCTCGGGAAAATTTATTATCAGATGGGGATGCTAAATCGCGCTGAAGAGTGTTTTAAGCAAGTGTTGCGTATCTATCCTCACGAGGGGAGCCTGCATTTTTTGCTGGGCATCGTTTATAAAAGCAATGTGGAATACCATCTCGCCATTGAGGCGTTCAAGAACGCCATCAAATATGGTAGCGATCAAAAAGAAGAGCATCTCGGGCTGGCAGAGATTTACACGCGCCTGGGCTATTGGCGCGAAGCCATCCAAGAATATAAGCAAATTCTTCGATTCGAAGAGGATAATTTTATCGCTCATTATTTCTTAGGCTGGATCTACGAGATTCAAGGGCGGGAAGACGAAGCCATCAAGGAATATCTCATCGCAAATAAAATTGATCCGAATGATGAAGACACCAAACGAAAACTGATTCGACTGTTGGCATCGCCTGTGGTGAACGAACAATGTTAGGAGCGAGGATTAATGCAATTGGAGAAAATTATCAAAGCAGCCAGAGGGGATCACCCAGTTTCGCTGCTGCTGAAAAATGTTAATTTGATCAATGTCGTTTCTGGTGAAATCTATCCTACCAATATTGCCATTGATGATCAATTGATCGTGGGGATTGATAATGAGTATGAAGCGCATCAGGTCTTAGATCTCTCTGGACTCTATGCCGCTCCAGGTTTTATCGACGGTCACGTGCATATCGAAAGTTCTATGGTAACCATTCCCCAATTTGCGCGAGCGGTTGTTCCATTAGGAACCACCTCGGTGATTGCTGATCCCCATGAAATCGCCAATGTGCTTGGCTACGAGGGCATTCGATTCATGATGGAGTCGGCCAAATATAACCCGCTGAATGTATTTTTCACTCTGCCGTCATGTGTGCCATCAACCAAATTGGAGACCGCTGGCTCGCAGTTGAGAGCCTTCGATATTTTTCCGTTCCTTCGGGAAAAATGGGTGGTTGGTTTGGGAGAGATGATGAATTTCCCTGGCGTCATCCAGGGCGATGAAGAGGTGCTGGATAAGATCAAAATTTCTGCTGAGAAGCGCATCGATGGCCATGCTCCAGGCGTGACTGGTAAAAACTTGAGCGCTTATATTGCCGCCGGGATTACTTCCGATCATGAATCCACCACGCCAGAGGAGGCGTTGGAGAAGCTAAGAATGGGGATGTATGTGATGATTCGAGAGGGCACCGGCACAAAAAACCTGCGCGATCTGTTGAAAATGGTGACCCCAGAGAACAGCCGTCGTTGCATCTTCTGCACTGACGACCGACACCCTCATGACATTCTTGAGGAAGGACATATCAATTTCATGATCAAAACGGCGATCGATAATGGCATCGATCCGATCTCGGTTATCCGAATGGCAACGCTAAATCCAGCCGAGTATTATAATCTGAGGAAGTTGGGCTTTTTATCCCCTGGATGTTTCGCTGATATCGTTATTATCGAGGACCTAAAAAAATTTAATATCAAAATGGTATTAAAAAATGGCCAATTGGTGGCTGAGAACGGTGTGATGTTGCACGAGTCGCGCTTCAAACCAGAGGTTAAGGTGCGGGGTTCAGTAAATATCAGATGGCTGGAAGGCAATGAATTTCAGATACCAGCCAAAAGCCAACGCTGTCGCGTCATCGGTCTCATTAAAGATCAGATTGTCACTCAAATGTTAGAGGAAACGCCTAAAATTGTGGATGGGCATGTTGTTTCTGATCCTGACCGAGATTTGTTGCGCTGCTATGTCATCGAACGGCATCATGCTTCGGGAAATATCGGCAAAGGGTTGGTCAAAGGGTTTGGATTGAAAAAAGGGGCCATCGCTTCCTCAATTAGCCACGACTCGCACAATATCGTCGTTGTCGGCGTAAATGACGAAGATATCTTCAAAGCTGTGACTCAAATAAACAAAATGGGCGGCGGCCTCTCTGTCACCTGTGACGGCAAGGTGCTGGATGCGTTGGAACTGCCAATCGCCGGATTGATGTCAAGCGAGCCATTGGAGATCGTAAATGCAAAACTTCAAAAGCTGAATCGCCATACCAAAGAGCTGGGATGCTCACTGACAGATCCGTTCATGGCGATTTCGTTTTTGGCGCTCCCTGTTATTCCAAAATTGAAAATCACCGATCTCGGCCTGGTAGATGTGGATCAATTCGATTTTGTCGATCTGTTTATTTAGCATCGTTAACTAACATTTTCCGAAGAATGTTGGCTCTCCTGATACAAAGTATTCTGTGGTTTCGTTGGCACTGAGCCTGTGTGCTTGATAACGCGGTTCACATTGAAATTTCTGAAGCCTAGTCATCTCATCGAATATTTAAAATGACCTGCGATCATGACCCTCAAGAAATTTGGCTAAATTAATTCTAACTTCATCTCATCTCTTTTTATTTTGAAGTCATAATAGGGTGCATTAGCCCCCAATGAGAGAAATAAATTGCAGACTTTTGGTGTTGGTCACTTTGTCCTTCCACGATCTAAGGAGCTCTACGAATGAATCAACGCCTGAATTGATTTGCACGAAAATTACTCTTTACAGGATCGAAATTTGGAATTTTTTTATTCAAAGTGATGTCAAATTGCAGAGGGATTAATTGAAATTCAATTTTGAATCAAGAGGTGATCAATGAAAGGAGATTTCATTGTCGTGTTTGTCACCGCAGGGAATCGGCAAGAGGCGGAACTAATAGGTCGGGCATTAGTTGAAAAAAAGTTAGCAGCCTGTTGCAATATTGTCGAATCAATTCAATCGATATTTTATTGGGAAGGCAAGCTGAATCAGGAACGCGAAGCGTTGCTCATTATCAAGTCAGTGAGAGATCGTTTCGATCGGATCGTCAGCGAGGTAAAGCAGTTGCATAGCTATACAACGCCAGAGATCATCGCGCTGCCGATTGTGGCAGGAGCATCTGATTATTTAGATTGGATCATTGCAGAGACAAAATCGCGCGCTGATGAAAGTCTTGTTTAAATGATCGATGTATCTTCGAGATTTTGCGGCTTGGCTGTCAGAAAGATTGCCGCATGGTAACGACAGCCGCCATGTTGGTAGTCAACACGACTATTTTGCGATATGCATTTCAATGGGCTCGCTCGCCCCATGGTCCTTTGCATCAGCCTTCATAACTGAAGTTAGATCGGCGCGATGATAAACATGAGACGATTTCTAAAGGATAAGAAGCGCGAGTGAGTCGATTCGATGAACAATACCGAGCGCATTTCGTCTAAATTGCAAGATAAAATTGATCGATATTAGGGAACATCTGAATGGAGTGGACAATCCTCGGCGCTGGAACTGGCATTCCGATGTTAGACCGGGGTGCTCCAGGACATTTAATGAAAATAAAGGATGAGCAGGTTCTGTTCGACAGCGGCTCTGGGACGCTGCTTCGGCTGTTGCAATTGGGTGTCGATTATAAGCAATTAAATTACGTTTTCTATACCCATACCCATTCAGATCACACCGCGGATCTGATACCGCTGATTCAGGCATTGCGGACGACGCCAGAGTACCAACGGGCTAACACATTGCATTTGTATGGCCCAACTGGGTTCAACGTGTTCTTGCACACGCTTAGCCAGGCGTTCGGTTTGTGGCTCATTTCGCCCAATTTTCCATTGAGAATTCACGAGCTTAGATATGACACTTTGGAATTTGCCGGATGGAGCGTCCGAACCGTCCCAGTCAAGCATAGCCATTCCGCCATTGCGTATCGGGTCGAAAGCGAGTCGGGTCGATCGATCGTTTATTCTGGTGACACGGACTATTGTCCAGAGATCATTGAGCTTGCATATCAAGCGGATCTTTTGATTTTAGAGTGTTCGTTTCCCGATGACGCCAAGGTCGCTGGACATCTGACCCCTAGTTTGGCTGCGGAAATCGCCAGCAGCGCGCAATGTAAGCATTTGATATTGACGCATCTTTATCCGCCGATTGAGCCGCTGGAGGCAGAAATTCAGCAGCGTTGTCATCGCATTTTTTCGGGCAGGATTTCAATCGCTCGGGATCTTATGAAAATAACCGTTGAGCCTTGATGTTTATCTCTTGTCGTGACATTTTTCAAAAGCACTTGATCAAAATAGCTTTCGTCCTCTCGATTTTGCTTCATTTGCTGGGCTTTTTGAGCTACCGCTTACTGGGTCTGGTCCCTCTGGTCCCGATCAAAATTAGCGAGCTACTGAAGCGTGATGATCAGACCGAGCGCCGCATGGTGTTTGAGTTGGTCGAAACCCCAGAATCCGCGCGGAGCGAGCAGCCTCCAAATGAAGCTCAACTGCTTTCGGATAAAAACACCGTGGCGCGCGATCAGTATACCGGTAAGGACAAACCCAAAGGCGCTCCATATTCGGAAGGAGATCTGGATATCCACCAATGGCCTGAACCAGCAAAGGACGTGGCTTCCGCATCTTCTCAGCCCGAACTCGAACCAGCACAAAGGACAGACTCGGATGATCAACGGTTCGCCTCAATCGGGACCCGATATGAACCCCTCAAATTCAGCCGCCAGGAGCTATTGAAAAAATCTCCTTCGATAGGCGATGTGCAACCGATCGAGCGCTCACCAGCTCGACCGCTCTATGACAATCGCAAATTTAGTGTGGATGATCTGGGCGGGTTCAGTTTCAATACCTATGCCTGGGACTTTGCGCCGTATATGTTGGAAATGAAACGAAAAGTGGAGCGAAACGTTTTTCCACCACCCGCCTTCACTCGTATGGGACTGATCAGCGGAGAAACGGTCTTGCGCTTTAAAGTGATGCCAAACGGTGAAGTAAAAGATCTAGTGGTGTTAAAATATACAGGGCACGAGTCGTTGAAGGAGACCAGTGTAAATGCGATCAAAAATTCGGCTCCATTTCGTCCCCTGCCTGCTGATTTTCCAGAGAACTATCTTGAAGTTACTGCCGCATTTACTTACTATGTGAAACGATGATTTTTTAGGGCGCTGATAAACTACTGACATTGAGGGTGTAATTGCATGCAAGAGGCCTGGATGTTTTTACAACGCGGCGGGATTGTTATGATCCCGTTGCTGCTTTGTTCGATAATCGTTGTTGCGATCGCCATTGAGCGGGCGATCGTGTTGCGTTCTAAAAAAGTGCTGATCCCCGAAATCATTAATGTGATTGAGACCATCAAGCAACCAGAAGATATCCATCTTGCCCTGTCCATTTGCCAGAAGAACGAGGGCGTTTTTGCTCATATCGTTCGTCTTGGCCTTGAAAATCGCGATTTGCCAGCCGATGAGCTGAAGGAACTGATCACCGACCAGGGACGGCAGGAAGTCCGATCACTGGAAAAAGGTTTGGTGATCATCGAAACCATCGCCGGGATTGCGCCATTGTTGGGATTGCTGGGAACAGTCACGGGTATGATCAAGGTTTTTACCGTAATCTCACAGCAGGGCTTGGGACAGACCCAGGCATTATCGGGCGGGATTTCTGAAGCTTTAATTACCACCGTGGTGGGACTTTCGATCGGCATCCCGTCTCTGGTACTTTATAATTACTTCACCAATAAGGCTGAAAATCTCATCCTCGATATTGAGAAATTCACTTCTCAGTTGCTCAGGAAATTATCCCGGTTTCATGCTGCGGCTACTAATAATTGACAGTTTTATTCTTTTTCTTGAAGCGCAATTTGCTCACGTTTCTTTCAGTGCTAATTGAGGGCAAATGTCAAATAAGCAGATATGGAGGCTCTTGGCTGGTTACAACGAATGGAACACACGGGTTTTTGAACTGCATCAGCGTTAAATCTGCCGCAGGATGATATCATTTTCGTTTGGGGCGCAAATATAGATGCAATAAAATAGTCACGAATGATTAAATATTCAGATCTGATATGCAATTTCACGAGAAAAAACGGCGCAAAGTGATCATCAATATCACCTCATTGATCGATGTAATGTTTCTGCTGCTGATATTTTTTATGGTCTCATCGACTTTCATCGAACAACCAGGGATGAAATTAGAACTGCCAGAATCTAAAAGTGCCACGGTCGAACAAATCAAAGAGTTGGTACTTGAGATCACAGCCGAGCAACGGATGCTACTGAACCAAGATCCTGTCTCCATCGAAAATTTGGAATCGAAAATTAAACAATTGTTGCCGAATCTCGCTGAGA
The DNA here is from genome assembly GCA_034506395.1 of candidate division KSB1 bacterium. NCBI lineage: Bacteria > Pseudomonadati > Candidatus Zhuqueibacterota bacterium. The sequence continues at coordinate 44,361 of JAPDPQ010000008.1, forward strand.
ATTCCCTGGTTTTGAAGGCCGACCGGAGTGTGCCTCACGGCATGGTGGTAAAAGTAATGGATATTGCAAAACTGAGTGGCATTGAAAAATTGGTTATTGCGACTCGTCCAATAGATGAGTAAACTGCAATGGGTGTGATCAGCAATGAAAGGGTGCCAATAAGTGGTGCATGAATCAGGCAATCTATGGGAGTTTCGATGATCAACCGAATCCTAAGCGCTTGATAGCTTGACGATTCTCAACTTAAAACAGGAGCCAAAAAGCCTAGTTGATAGGTATCTTCTCATCCATCCTCGATCATTTCATCTTCGTTTTTTCGGAACTAAATTTTTCCCATCTGTTCCGATCTGAATATCAGCCATCGAGTTTGTGGGGAACCAGGATTGAATTTTCCTACCGGCACTCGTTTTTCATCAAAGATTATTCCCAATGAGAATTCGATAAAATCTCATCAATGCGGGTTCGAACAATCCATCTGGTTCCCCAGGTTGATATTTGCCTATTCACCTTTACGTTGCTTTTTCGCTGCGTAATATTCGATCACGCGATCGAGAATGCCATCTAAGTTCACTGTTGGTTGAAAGCCGATGAGGTTCTTGATTTTTGTCAGATCTGGGATTCGAATTGCCATGTCCTCGAACCCTTGCTCGTATGCTTCATCATACGGCACATATTTGATGACCGAATCGGAGTTAGTCTTTTGGATAATTTTCATGGCTAGGTCTTTAATTCGAATCGGTTCGGTCGACCCAATATTAAAAATTTCTCCCACCGCCTTCGGATGATTGGCCAAGGCGATCATGGCATCGACCACATCGCTGACATAAGTGAAGCAGCGCACCATGTTGCCGTCGTTATAGACCGTGATAGGTCTCCCCTCCAATGCCTGCTCTACAAAACGTGGGATTACCATCCCGTATCGCCCTGTTTGTCGGGGTCCGACTGTATTGAACAATCGAACGATTACCACTTCGAGCTTTTTCTCTTTATGATAGGCCAGAGCCAAAAACTCATCGATCGCTTTGGAGCAGGAGTAGCTCCACCGATTTTTGGTGGTGGGTCCCAAAACCCGATCGTCATTTTCCTTGAATGGCACTTGCGTGCTTTTCCCGTAGATTTCCGAAGTAGAAGTGATCACCACTTTTTTCAAATAGCGGCTGGCCAGTTTGAGCACCATGTCGGTGCCCAAAATATTAGTTTGAATCACTTCTACTGGCTTGCTCACGATCAACTCCACTCCCACTGCTGCAGCGAGATGATAAATGATATCGCATTCGCTGACCAAACGGTCCATAACTGTTTCGTTCAAAATGCTCTCAACTGCTATGCTAAACCTTGGGCTTTTAATGAAATTCGACAGATTTTCCAGTTGACCCGTGGATAGATCATCAATTACAGAAACAATCTCCCCCCGTCGTAACAATTCTTCTGCCAGATGAGACCCAATAAAACCAGCTCCCCCAGTGATCAATACCTTCATATACCTTCTCCAAATTAACCGCTTGTGACCATCAAAAACAATCGTTATTTAAAAGACATTTATCGTCTACGCTCGCAGGGAAAAATATCTGTTTATTACCCTGCCACTCAAAAAGTTTTTCATTTCAGTGCGCCAGTGGATGAAAAATCAGAAACAATGCAAAAGCATTTTCTTTAACCTCGAAGGTTGAGCGAACATAACTGTCATCAAAGCTGTAGGACAAAGTGAGTTGTGCTCATCCAAAGCGCGAGAAGTTAGCATTTATCGCATGATTACCAGTTTCTCGATTTGCTCCACCTGATGTTCTCCAGAACGCGCCACCAATTTATACAAATATACGCCGTTGGCCAATTCGTTCTGGTCTTGATCCCGACCATCCCAATAAAAATGTTGAAATCCTGGTTCGAGATAATGAAATTCCAGGGTGCGGATCAATCTCCCCACCACCGTAAAGATCTTGATGGTCACCTTTTCGGCTGGTTGGGTCAATCGAAACGTAAATTCCGTCCCATCGCGAAATGGATTTGGATAATTGACCACATTGAGCAATTTGAACTCGCTGGTCACCAAAAAGTCATCACGATGGTAGCTGAGATTGTTGCGAGCGTCTTTAACGAACACTTCCAAGCGATGTTCTCCATCCACTAAGGACGGGGTAAAACGGACTTGGGCTCGCAGCCTTGGCTCACTCGATTGATAGATCGGAACGATCGTAAGAATTTGTTCGTTTCCAACGTAGCCCACCCTTCGATTATCTAAAAATAGATTGATCCGCGTTGTATCGTTCTGGTCAATTAGCCGGGCGTTATCATAAATTTTGACCAAAATCATCGGTTGGTTGGCGACATAGTCGCCAGGGGCCAAACGCTTTCCATCAAAAGTCACAACGATCTCTGGTTTGGAGCTATCGGGGAAAATATAAATCGGCTTTGCATAGAAATTATTGGCTTCCGATAACTCGTTGAGTTCCTTGTCGGGATCGATTTCGATCATGAACTGCGCTTTGCCCATCCAGCCGGAAGTCTCCCACTGTTGCTCGATGACGCGAAAGCTATCGATTGGGATATTGACGATAATTTGATCGTGCCCCAAGTTGGCGCGGCCGTTTTCGGGCGTCTGGAGTGAAAAACGAATTCTTACCGAATCAACAACTTTCATGCCAACATTATAGAGACTGAGGGATAATTTAAGCGTTTCACCCTCCATAAGCGTATCTGCGCTGAAGTTAACCACCTGATAATTGATGGCGGGATCTGAAACGGGGGCATAATCGATCTTCCAGCCTTGTAATATCGGGGTATTCAGGCCCGTGGCATCCATGAAATTGGCGCGCAACTTGATTAAAGGATAGGTTCGGGAATCGATCGCATTCAAATTTTCATGGTTGGAATTCGATAAACCACCCAAAAGCGTATCCCATTGAGACAGTTTTTGATTAAAACCGATCACATCCAAAGTGATAGCTGAGGAGAGGGCTTCAATGACTTGATCCCATGATAAGGAATTCCAGCCGTCTGCTGGTCCAATTGGCATGGAGACCATCGATCCCCGCCGATGATAGTTGACCAGCGTATCTCGCACCGTGGCAATCCCGTGGGTGGCTGGGACATGCGCTTCGGCGACACTGCCGATGGGCGCGCCCTTGATACCAATCATTGCCCAGGAATCGCGGAATTTGACTTGGCGACAGTACTGGCTCCCTAGGCTTTCCAAAGCCAAATAGGCACGCTCAGTCATATTCAATGTCCCCTCATCCATGATTCCGATCAAAACATAAGTTCCAGGTTCCAATCCATTAATTAAATCGGCCATGGCGTTGGCTTGGTCCTGAGAAGCGAGCGTATCAAAAGTCTTAATATATAGCACTTGCCCACTGCCTTGATCGATGACGACCAAATTATGCCCACGGCTCGGTTGAATCATCGCAATTGAATTGACAATAATTCGGAGGTAATTTCCATCTTCGAATCCAGCCGACACCACTTCAAAATGAAAACGCCGCTGCTGGAGACGGACGCCTCCATCGGAAATTTGAGTATTTTCGAAATCATTCTGGCTGAACTGCTGGGGATGTTGTTGTTGCCAGATGGCAAAGCTTGAATCGTGTTGGGTGTAAAAGGAAGCAATAACCCAGTTCCCAAAATCCATCCCATCAATTGTGCGGCAACGCCAAAAATAGGTCCTTTTATCGGCGAGCGCTGGAGTTCGCCATTGGGTGACTATTTTCCCCTCAGCAATTTGAGGCGATGAAATAAGCAAGGGGCTATTGAACTGATTGCAGGTATCGACTTCAAATTGATAATACCGTTGGCTTTCATGAGATGAAGCGAATGCAGGATTATTGACTTGAAGCGCCACCTGTTGAGACGAGACGATCTGAAAATTGATTGGCTTGGAGACAGTGAGTTTAGAGGAATAAATATAAGTTGGAAAGTCGCACTGGTTATTTTGCTCATCAAATTCGTCGATATGGTTCTCAGGGTCGAGGATGAACCGAAGCACATGCTCCCCTGCTTGATCTTTTAAATCCCAAATGACGACCAGAGAGTCTTCAAATCCCACCGCAGGACAGCGCATCGAACTGACGATCGGTGTTAGCTCGTTGCCTCTGAGATCATAAACCGAAAAAGACACGCTATCATTTGTTGCCAATCCCCAGTTTTGGATCTTAATTTTGATAGCAACAGCAGAATCTGCCTCTGCTGGTGTTGCAGGGGTCAAACTGATATTTGATTCGTGGATCGTCAGATCGGGTTTCTCTGGCAAAGTCAAATTGGTCAGCGGATCTCCGATGAGAGTGTATTGGTGAATAACACTAGTATTATAGATCCCACCCCCATAATTTTGCCAAAGCTTAATTTTGGCGATCGTCGTAGCAGCACCCAATGCATGAATGGTATCGACCAGCGCCGCTTGAAAGAGATTTTTCAGCAAAATATTATCCTGGAAAACAAATCCCCAACCAGTAGTGCCCCAAAAAGCGATTGCTCCCTTATCTTCAGTCAGGACGAAATGCTCGGCGAAACTTGCGCCATCTGGTTCAGCAAACCGTCCCGTATGGCAGGTCATGCTGGTGATGAATGGATATTTGTCTTTGTTGTTCAATTCTTCAATATCGGGATGGTTGAACATAAGGTCCCAGGTGCGGCTGCCAGCATGGCCAATGAAATTTACCCACATCATGCCACGATTCATTGCCTCAAGTATTTCCAGCTTTTTCTCGCCCTCAAAATAACCTTCCGTGGTTTTATTAATTTGAAATGCACGACAACCGGCCGGAGGCGCAGTCACATAAGTATTGATAAGAAATTTGCTCTGATCAGTGAATATTCTTTGTTCACTTTTATTGAAACCGCCCGTAATAAACAGCAAATTTTTTTTCCACGCTGCGCTCGGCGTATCCTCGTATGCGATGATTTTTTTTAATATCACTTCTCCTTCGTCGTCAGATGATACTGGGATCCTTCCAATAAACATATCGGGCAGGACATCATCAATTCCATCAAGACAGACATACCAATTATCGCTTGCGGGATTGCCATAGGAGGGAACGTAGTTTTCGTTAGCGTCCGGCCCTGAATTTTTTTTGAAATCCCAGCTCGCATCACCGAACAAGATCACATAACTTGGGGCGGGAGCTTGCCAGTTAGTATAAGCAAATTTAAGAAAATCTTTGATGGCTTGTGGATCGATCAAACCGAAATTAAATTCATCATAGATGTCTTCCACATCGACGACTTTGACACGCAACCCATTATGTTGGGCGCGATACTCGGCCAGGCGTTGGGCGCTGGGGAAAAACTTTCGATGTGAAATAATGATTAAATCCGCGCCATGTTGCGGTGAAATCAAATCCGTTGGCTGATCAAATTCAACGTGAGAGGGGAGCTTGGCCCCTCTCCGAGAGGCAGCCACAAATTTATGAGGAAAATTGAATGAAACATCAAAACTGGCATAAAAATCGGATCCTGACCCTGAGACAAAAATCGTATCTTTGAGAATGGCTGCCCCGCTGCCTCTCAACCGAAACACCTCAGGCACGGTCCCAATCGTAGCACCTTTTCGGCCGATCAGAGCCCACGAATCGCGAAAACCGACTTTCCTGATAAATTGACTCCCCAAAGATTCCAGCGCTAAATAAGCAGAGGGAGTAAGCTTCTGGCTTCCCTCATCCATAATCGCAACCAGAACAATTCTGCCGAATGGCAATCGCTCGATGAAGCTGGCCATGCTATCGCTTTCTGAGGCGGAAAAATGGGTATCATAATGACGCGTATCCAACACCAACCCTGTGACCTCATCGAGGACCACCAAATTATGACCGCGCCGCCAGCTCCCGACGATGGTCTTTGAATTGATTTGAAATTGTGCCATATTGCCATCATCGAATCCTGAAGAGACGACTTTGCAGACCAGCCGTTTTCCAGCAGCGATAAAAGGATTCGAAACGATAGTGTGATTGGTCAGATCAAAGACGTGAATGTCGGGATCGCTAAACCCCCATAATGCAATCTTTTTGAACTGATTTTGGACATCTGACACCACAAACTCAATGGCATCGTTCTTCGCCACGAACTGTCTGGGATAATCGAGTTCGATCCAATCTAAATAAAATTGATCGATTTGAGCGCCTGTATCACCAACGGAAACCAACTCCAGCCGATTTTCATCGTCCTCAATGGAATCGAGTGTTGCCTCAAAAAGGTAATCCTCCGTGCCATTGAAATAAAAGTCACCGATTGATTTATTATTAAATAAAACTCTGACATGATGGTTGGGGCGAACAGGATCGATGGTCGTACCGTGCAATTTGATTTTTAATCGGCTAAAGGCACCTTGCTCCGAAACATTAGGAGTTTGAATCGAAATAATTTCTCTGTCGCCAGGATAAAAAAATCTCCATACCCAGCCCTCGCCACTAACCAATTCCGAATTGATCAGCGCAATGTTGTTATCCCCTTCATGATAAAAGTTCTCCTGTTCCAGATGAACACTTTCAATGTATTCCAAAATTTCAGATGCTGCTCCAACCTCGGCAGATTTGGATGTTGTCCGCAAGCCGAAATTATCGTCCCAGGTTAGCCAATAGACATTGGTATTGGTATAAGGATCGTAAAATGCATTTTGGCCGCGATTAGGTTCCCCGTAAAATTCAATGTAATCCTCGCGATCAAACCTACCATCTTGCTCGCCACTGATAAAAATGGGGATTTCGATACCTTTATTATAAATTTTCAATCGTTGGGGATCAAAAGAATTCAGATCAATTCCATTATTGATTAAAAAATCTCCATTGAGGCGATAAATTCCAGGTTCATCGATATGTAATTTGTAGAAAGTTGAGTGAGAGTTATACCAGCTTGTCGATTTTTTGAGCATTGGGACAACTTGAACGGAAAGGGAATTTGAGATGCGCCACTTTCGAGCAGTTGCATAATTGATCAGCAGATTTTGATATAGGTTCTCATAAGGCGTGTCAATTACCAATCTGGCTGGAGCTATTGATTTCTCGGCTGTAATTGCTGTCTGATTGAATAAAATAGCAATTTTGAGCCGTTCGACCTTTTGCAGTTGCTGCGTAACTGGATTATACAGCAAGGGATACAATTCCACTCTGGCAACTCGCTGCTGTCGAACCGTACCGATCGAGGTAATTAAAATATGCTCGGCGGGATAAAAGCGATTTTGCGAATAGCTCTGCTGATCCAAATAAAACTGCTCTGCGATATAGCTATCTTTTCCCTTCCTATCAATAACCAATTGCGGAGCTGGATAGATAATTTTCCCATTAACCAGCGATGATTGGTAATCCAGAATTTGGATGGTTGGGGAACTGTTAGGTGGAATACCAATCAATACAGCAGCAAAAGGAAGCTGGGGCTTCCCAGGTTCGATTATCCATTGGTAACCATCGATCTGAGGGATCTCAAATAGCTGACCATTGGCCGAGTGTTCGATGAAGCGGAGCTCAAAAGGATTGATTTCAAATACGATCTTATCATCACTAGATTCGATGACTTTTACACTGCAATCATTGGATAGACCCGAACCATTTGTTATTAGACAAAAGGTGAAGACGGAGAGCAGAGCAATTAAATTAGGCTTCTTCGAAGCAGTCCCAATCATATTCATAAAAAATAATGTTCCGAAATAAAAAGAGCGCCTTGAAACATGGCACTTGGTGGCTGCAAAAATGCCGCGCGCAAAAGCGGAGACATTTTAGCTTGACCGTTTTTGATGAAAGGACGAAATTAACGTTTATCTCCCCCTAAAAAAAAATATTGAACAAACCCGAGTTTTTTTAGCCCGATCAAGATTGTGAGGAAAACGAACAATAGTAGCAATAAGCTATACTGGCTATGGGCCGTATAAATGACAAATGCGATTGCACCCCATGAGTAACTAACGCCATTCATGAGCAAAACAACTTGTTTATGGCTCAACCCCAAATTAAGCAACCGATGATGCGTATGTTCGCGATCCGCGACGAACGGATGAACGCCTTTTCTCAAACGACGGATAAATGCCAGAAGAGTATCGGTGATTGGAATACCGAGTACGATAATGGGAATGAGCATCGCTACCGCCGAACCGTTCCGAAAAGTGCCGTTGATGGAAAAACAAGCCAGCATGAATCCGATAAATAGGCTGCCCGAATCGCCCAGAAAAATTTTAGCTGGGTTGAAATTGAAAAACAGAAATGCCAACAAAGCGCCAGCCAAAATCGCTGCGGGAAACGCCGAAGCAATATTGCCGAACCACAATGAGATTGCAATGATAACGGCGGTGGCCCCCAGGCTGATCCCCGCTGCCAGACCGTCCAGCCCATCAATTAAATTAATAGCATTGGTAATACCGACAATCCATAATAAAGTAAACGGCACGCTAAAGATGCCAAGCGATATAATGCCACCCAATGGATTTATGATGACTGAGATCTTATAACCTGATACAATAACAATAAACGCCGCAATGACCTGCAATACCAATTTCTGATAATAGTGGATTCCCTTGATATCATCATAAATGCCAACGATCAAAATTAGCGAACCGCCGATCAGAAAAATAATGCCTTCCCGGACCAGCGTTTCAAATTGTTGACCAGCAGTTAGAAGGATCAGGATAAAACCTGCCAAATATGCAACAAAAATGCCTATGCCCCCCAGCTTCGGAATACTATCCTGATGTACGGTACGATGGTTAGGCCGCGCGCAAACCTCATACTTCAGGGCAATTTTTCTGATCAATGGTGTCATGATAATGGCAATGATAAATGCCACTATCGCCGTGCTAAGAAGTAGAATCATGATCAGCTCCTGAATTGATTGGTTCACTGAATCTCCAACAATTAACAGCGTAATAATATATAAAAATTATTTTGATTTAAACAGTAAAAAAATGATCATAAATATTTTTTATTTGTTCCACGTGTAGCTTAATATCAAATTTCTCTTCCACTCGCTTTCTGGCGAGCGTTCCCATTCGTTCTGCTAATTTTTTATCTTCTAATAGCTTGATAACACAATCAGCCACGCACTCAGGACTATTTGGCGGTACGAGAAATCCTGTCACCCCATTGAGTACCAATTCATTGTTTCCTTTAATGTCGGTTGCGATAACCGGCTTTGCGGCAGCCATCGCTTCTAGAATTGATAATGATAAGCCTTCCCATAAAGAAGTTTGGACAAAAACATCCAATATTTTCAGTATCTCAGGCACATCGGTTCGCCAGCCGAGAAAATAGAGATGATCTCGAATTCCTAATTTTTCCGCCATGGCTTCTAATGAAGCTCTTAAATGCCCATCTCCTACGATTAGAAAAATGACATTGGATATTTTTTTTAATATAAATGGTATCGCTGAAATAAAAACATCTGGAGCTTTTTGCTCCCATAAGCGGCCAACAAAGCCGACGATAAAATGGTTAATTTTCAAGTTCAAGCTATTTTTTTTATGATGTATGTTTATTTGAGTATCTATTTCCTCCAAACAAATTCCATTATAAATCTTCGTCATTTTTCGTTCAATCACAAGCTTCTTAGATTTGGCATACTGAAAATCAATATCGTTGAGCAGAATTAATTTATCGGTAGCCAACCCTGCGATTTTTTCAAGGAACTGAAAGAGCAAGATGCTAAATTTTGAAGAGAACTGATGAAACGCAAAACCATGAACAGTATGAATCACAACTGGGACCTTAGCCACCTTTGCTGCGATTCGGCCTAAAAAGCCTGGCTTAGATGAATGAGTATGGACAATATCAAATTTGAATTTCTTGAAAATGGCAATAAGCTTCAGAAATGCAATAGTATCAAAAAAGGGGTTGATCTGTCTCTTTAGCTCAGGAAGAAGAATAACAGGAATTCCATTTTCCCTAAGAATAGCCGTCAGTTCCCCTTCACCACAGCAGATTACCTTAATGTCGTAGGTATTCCGATCCAGGCGGATCAAAAAGTCAACCATGATTTTTTGGACGCCGCTTAGAATCGGCAAAAGCTGAATATGTACTAACCTAATTTTTCTCAACTGGAAGCTCTACTGCTAATTATTGTATGCTGCTTCATAAACAGCCAGTGTCTGTTCTGCTGCCTTTAACCAGCTAAAATGCCTTTTTCTTTCGAGTCCTTTGAGAATTAAGCTGTCTTTAAGCGTTTTATCTTCAACAATTCTGTTCATTGCTTCAGAGATTGCATTCACATCGTACGGGTTAACCTTAATCGCAGCATCCCCAGCAATCTCATTGGTGGCAGATAAATTGGATGTTATCACAGCCGTTCTGCAGGACATTGCTTCTAAAATGGGCAATCCAAATCCCTCATAAAGGGAAACAAATAGCAAAGCCTCTGCATTTTGATATAACCGAACCAATTTATTAGTCTCCACATAACCATAAAAGAGCACATCATCTTTCAAATTTAACTGGTCCACTATTTTTTGGGGCTCCAAATAGGACGAATACGGTTTGCCAGTGATGATAAGTTTATAACCCTTATGTTGCTCTCTAAAAAGGTTGAAAGCTTGGATGGTTCGAACCAAATTTTTGTGTGGTCGTGTTTCAGCAACGCAAAGGAAATATTTGAATTCCTTCTCCGGCTCATGAGGATATTTCATTGTTGAATTTGTCAAATTATCACTATCAAAAATATCTTCGCATGCCTCATAGACAACATTGATTTTGTTCGGAACAACTTGAAAATGATTCAGCAAGTCTTTTTTGGTGCTTTCTGATACCGCAATTATTTTTTTTGCTTTTTTGAGCCCCCAAAGTATATTCAATTTTGTATAAGATCTCTTGATCCATTTGTGTTTTAAATATGCGTCATTCAATAGCAAATAAGTCAGATCGTGTACTGTAAAAATAGACTTGATTGGATGAAATAATGGAATATCCCAATTTGGATAATGATATATATCTGGATTTTCTTTTATCAGCTCGATTGGCAATAATGCGTGTTGCACGATCGATACTGGAGGTATATTCAAAATTTTTTTTATTAGATTCTTTTGCTCTAACAAGTGAATTGGATGATCTTTGCGCAATGAGCTTCCTATAAAAATTAAATATGAATTTTCTTGATCTATGGATAGCAATGACTTTATCAAATTATAAGTGTAATTACCCAAACCAGTCTGATGATTGATTATCACTCGCGCATCAATGCAAATTTTCATAATGTGTACTTATCTCAATTAAACCTTTATCGGAAAAAGCATAACGATTCTGTTGTACCGTGACATAATTTAGAGCTAATAGTAAAAAAAAGAGCTTAAAAATTAAAAAGGAGGTCACTACCGCGAAATCACCTCTTAGTTCACTATAAATGAATGGCAACAATGTCGCATATATGATTAAAAAATTTTTATTGCCTTGGCAGAATTGAAGCTTTTCATATAGCGCCCTACTCATCACGCCAAATACAAAAAATCCCAAAATTATTCCAACGATATGAAAATTTAAATATAATTCTCCAATTAACGAAGGAGCAACCGTCACATGGGCTTGAAAGTGTTTGGGGTATAAATGTTTGGTAACAATCAGTCCAGCACCCTGTGGCTTTTCGTCCCATATCCTCGATGGGATCGGTTTGAAAAATAAATTCAAAAAGGTTTTTCCGAGTTGATAATCTAAACCATCTGGTGTGTGTTTTAAAATATCTTTTACTCGGATCAATTGATCAAAATCCGCCATTGCCGTGTGATATACGGCCTCCAATCCGATTTTTGCATTGAATCCTAAACGTTTGATTGATATATTATGTTTGCTAAATTCTCTGTACTGACCATAGATGCTCAGAAATAAAATAAAAGCCACAGCAAAAAGCACTAAAGATTTCAAAGTTAAATTCTTTTTTTCATAATGATAAATGGCTAATAAGGAGATGACCAACGAAATGAGATGTCCGCGCTCACCGAGGGAAAAAAACAAAAATAGCACCAGTGCTAAAAAGAGGCTAAAAGCAAAAGCATTTTTTTTTAATTCTAAAACATAACTAAACCACAATAGCAATGGCACCTCAATGAGCAGAACCGCCATGAAAAACAAGGCAGATCCAGAAGTTATTTTTACCATGGCGGCATGGATGTTTTGAAAGTAAAATGAAAAACCTCCTGACAATTTGATGATGACCAAAAACGATATAATGCTTATAATAGAATAGAAACTTAGGATATGCTGAAATTTTTTAAATGACCAAATGGGCTTAATGATTTGCCTCTTCTTGGTTAGAAGCTGCCAGGCTTTTGTAAAATAGCCTATTTGAAAGAAGTGCAACCCAATAATTGCATAGATTAAGGCTTTAATATAAAATTGATGATCTTCCAGAAAAAGGATCCGCCTAAACACTAGGATATCTACCGCTTTTATCCCAAATAGCAAAGTATAAGAGAAAGAAAAAATAGCGAAAGGAGATAACGGATCGATTTTACCCCGTTTGATCTGTTCAATGACCAATGGTACAAGCGATAAAACTAATAAATAATTGATCAAAACTTTGGAAAAAAATAATTCGTTATTCAAAGAAACGATTAAAAAAGCAGTTTCTAGTACGATAAAAGTCAAGGACCATTTTAAAAATCGCTTGTATTTGATTAATTTTTCATTCATGTATTTGACCAGATCAATCCCTCTCGGAAACCATCAAGCAGAGCAGAGATGCGATCACTTATTTTTTCAGTGTCTTGATAAACGAATTTTCTGAATATTATCCGTCCTGTTCTTTCAATCAAAAGGCACAACCCAATCAGGCAACGGGTAACGAACATATCGGAATATCGCTTCTTTAAAAGTACGAAATGGTTCCGCATTCGATAGTAGTCGGCGAATTGTTTTCTTGCCACTTGCCGAATTTTGTGCCAGATAATCGCCTTCGGTGAATAAACAATTTTATAGGCATGTGCCTTAGCCCGCAGACAAAAATCGACATCTTCATAATACATAAAATAATCAGGATCCAGTAGTCCGATTTTTTCAAATACCTCTCGTTTTATCAGCAAACAGCAGCCAGATAAGAAATCTACCTCTCGCTGTTGGTCGTATTGCCCATGGTCGATTTTTTTGTCCCCGATATGGAAAGCTTTTTTAGTGAGCTTACTAATACCTCCGCCAGCAGACCAAATTTTATTTTGTCGACAGAATAATGCGGTATCAGTTTTGGCTACATCGAGATAATAAATCCTTCCTCCAACTAACCCAATCGTGTTATCAGATTGAATTGTCTTTACTAACTCAGTTAAAAAATTTGGAGCGACGATGGTGTCATTGTTCAGTAATAAAACCAATTCTGAATCTTTTGCCCGCTCTATGCCATAATTGACGCCAGCGCTGAAACCTAAATTTTCTCCTGTCTCAAATAATCGAATCCAATCAAATCGGTGTTTGAGCTGAACAACCGAATCATCGGAAGATCCATTATCAATAACAATCACCTGATAATTGGGATAATCGATCTGCGCCAATGATTCCAGACATTCAACCGTATCTTGCCAATTATTCCAATTTAAAATGATAACTGCAACTGAAGGGACGCGCTTATGGTTCATTTTTGATCCACATATGCATGTTATGTTGGTATAATACGCTCAATTTGGATTATTTGCGGTTCGATTTTCTCGCCAGGACAAAATAGCGAAACGATAAAAAATCCGAGAAAACACCTAAAGTGACAAGATTAAATAAACGAACTTCTTGGCCCATTACACCTTTGATTATTTCGATTTCATAACCTGCTTGCTCCACCATGTCTCGCACGCTCGATCGTGTGAAAAATCGGATATGAGTATTATCCAGAATTCCTTCATGCTGATATCGCCATTCCCCCCTCAGCAAATTGACGATCATCGACCAGTGCTGAACGTTCGGGACGCTCAACAACATCCAGCCAGTGGGTTTCAAGTAAGCTTTCAGCTTATTAAGAACTGCCCAGGGGTTAAATAGATGTTCCAATAGGTCGGCACAGATGATGCAATCAAAATGGTCTGGCCCAAAAGGCAGCTCGATCTGTTGAATGTCGCCGATTACCACTTGGTCCAAAACCGCCCTCGCTTGGTGCGCTGCTTCGGCATTGAGCTCGATTCCGACTACTTCTTTCACCCGCATCTGGTCTTTGAGATATTGTCCTGTAACACCAACACCACAACCGACATCCAGCACTTTTTCGAGTGTTAATTGGGATGGCAACAATTTCAACAGATCAGATCGCACATGTGAGTAGTAGTCTTTTTGTTTGACGAAGCTCATAATTTTATCTTTTGAATCAAAAAGTCGACATCGTTCTTATATTGCATCAAAAAAGATGCGCTGAATACCAAAACAAACAAACCAACTGATAGAAGCGGTCTGAGCTGGAGATGATGAATCATAAAAGTTACAAGCGCAAGAGTCACTATCCCCATCATCATTTTGATGAGCAAACGATGATCAAAATAAAAGCTTCTGGCAAAAAAGACCGCTCCTGACAGCGCAATTGCAAAATTGCTGCAAATGCTGGCAATCGCTGCGCCTTTGTAGCTCCAAATCGGGATTAGAATCAGATTGAGCACAATATTGGAAATCGCTCCGATCAATACCGAAATCAGATAGTATTTCTGAAATCCCGTGAATAACAAGGGCGATAGAAATATGGTATCCAAATAAATAAAGAATAGGGAAATGCTCAGAAGCCGCAGGATGGAGATGCTGGGCAAATAGCTTTTGCCGTAAAGAAACAAAACGAGATCTTCACTACCGAAAAAGAGCATGCCGCAGATCAACGCGGACAGAAATAAAAGCGCCATTGAAAAACCCGCCATCCCTTTTTTAAACAGCGGCTGGTTATCTTTTTCACTGGCAAAAAATGGTGCAAAGGCTAATTGCAGCAGTCCAGCAATCCCGACGAATAGCATTATAACCTTATAAGCTGCATTATACCATCCTACCACGGCTGCCTGATTTAGCAAGCCTAATAATAACGTGTCGAATGTGTAATAAACATTGATTAAAATCAATGAAGCAGCAATCACCCAGGCTTCCTTTAGATAGGCCTTCCAATCAGAAAATTTTACATCTTTTTCCGAGCAACGTCCGAATTGAACAAAAAAGATGACCAATAAAGCAATGCCAGCGATGAGTTCACTGCCGAATTTCAGCATTGGAACGCTCGTTATGTCATCGCTGCTTTTGATGAATATGAAAATCGATATCAGAAATAATAATTGAACCAAGCTTCGGCCGATCGCAGCAATCTCCATCTTCTCTGCGCCTTGAAAAGCGAAGTCCGAAAAGATTGCTTGGGAAAAAACCAGCAGCGCAAAACTGGTCAATAAAATCTTCATTTCCTTTGCCAGATGCAATTGCCAAATGACCAGTGCAGATGAGATGAAGATGAAAATTGCCAACAACAATCGCAGGGCTGCTATGTTAATATAAAATTCTTTGACCCGCTCCCTATATTTGGCAATTTCCCGAATGCCGAAGGTCGGCAATCCTGCGTGAACGAATAAAAGCAAATAAGTTGCCACAGCTTGAGCAAAAGCTATTTTACCGAATCCTATTTCGGTAAGGGTTCGGGACAGGTAAACTGTGCTCAAAAATGCCAGGCCATTGGCAATAGCCTCGCCAATGGATAGCCATAAAAAATTTTGGGTAATCCGCTTAGCTACATGCAATTTGCATCTCTTATGATTTCATCAAACTTTCGCTTCTAAAAATAGTATGGCGTAGGGACAGCCTTGGAAATTTTTAGACCGCAAATTTCGCAAATTTTCGGAATTGCTCTGATTGAATTGGGGAGTTCAGACGTCAGGCTTTTATTCATGACCGCTTATTTTGCTAATTTTCCGAATAACGCTGATTGGGAAATGGGGAGTTAAGCCGTAAGGCTTTTATTCGCTCCGATTCAGGAAAAGGCTGACGCCTTAACTCCGACGGTATGCTAATAATTCAATCCCAATGAAAAGCTCATGGCGTGGCCTTTACTATCACCACGCTGGCCGTTTTTTGTAATCATATTCTTAGATGCCGAAAACTGATACCCTGCTTGAACAAAACATCCCTCAATCAGCTCATATGAAAAATTTAAGCCATAATCAGTCTCTTTCTCTAAATGTCCAGTTAAAAAGCTAACCGTCTGGTCATCGCCGATAACATGCGGCCGCTCAATATCGCCACCAGCATTTTTATCAACAGGATTTGCCCCATGCCGATTGAATTGGGCAAATAATGTCGTCACCAGATGCTTTGAACAACGGTAGTTCAAAGCGCTGTAAAGATTATCAGAATTGGGGCCGCTCCAATGACCCAATGGCGATTGGTAATGGGTATAATTGATGCCATCAGCATGGGAATATACATACGGCCGAATCCGAGTGTATTCGATTCTCAAATCCAGATTATCGATGCTCAATGGATCAACCCAAAAAGCGCCGAGAGAATAGCCCAGCTTATTGCCGTACCAATCCGTGCCTAATTTCGTCGTAGTGATATCATCGATGAGCAGCTCGCCATAAATTTTGAAATTGTTGATTGCAGTGCATTTGACATCCAGCCCCATCATCATGTTGTCTGGGCTGCCGAGATAATGTTCGGCGCTGCGAAAGAACATTACGGGATTGATATAAGCAGGCTCGAAATTTCGGCCTTTAAAAATGACGCTTTCTGATAAACCCAGTGCCAGCCAAAACCAGGGCAAAAATTCCAGCCGATGGCCGGCGAAATATTTCTTCGGCTGCAAAATATCCTGCTCATGTTCCTCATAGTCGATCAGTTGGGCATAGAGGCTGGTGAATTTGAATTTTTTAAAAATGAATTCCAGCTTGAGCTGATCGTACGAGGTGGCGTAATCGGACAGAATCAGGCTGCCCGTGCGGCCATTGCCCCAATAGTTGCTGAATTTGCCAAAAGCCAATTGAAAATTTTTGAAGCCGACTTTTAGATAAGCGACGGTCTCATCGTGATAAATATAATCGGGCGAGGTGGCTCGCACAAAGCCCAGCCGAGGCAGCGTGTAATTGCCCAGCCGATACTTTTGTGTGCCCCATTCTTTCGTATCCCGCACATCGATGAAAAAACCGAGGTAATTGTCCCAATTGCCCCAGAGGCGAATGCCATTGCTGTTTTGAAACAGCCGCTCGGTTCGGCTCGAAGCATCCATGCTGCTGTAACTTCGATAACGGTAGATTATGGGATCGAAAAAAAGCTGAAACTGATCTTCCCGCCAACTAAAAAGATTTCGATTGTTTCGATAAATGAAATCTGGCAGAACTTTTTTGAGACATTTGTTGTTCCGAAGCTGCTGGATTCGGGTCTGGTATGCATTTGAATGTTCGAACAATCCTGCCAGTTCCTCTTTAAATTCGATGTTGAGAAAATTTAATTGATCCTGTTCGATCTGATTTAGAGCATCCATTGCTAAATGAACTTTCGCAAGATGCTGGGCGATTTCGATCCTAGATAACGGCTTGCTGGAATTTACAAATCCATGAATCACGCGCTTGGCTTCCAGGCGTTCTAAATAATCGTAGACCCAATGATTCAATGGAACATAGGTGGCCTGAGGATAAAGACTATCTGCTGCGAGTGATAAAATAAGTCCGATCACTCCTCCGAGGAATTTAGTTCTGAATGTGAAATGAATCATACGAAAAATTAGAATTTCTTTCTTGGGCAAAAGGATGCTGAGTGGAGAGCGATAGGATTTTGTGTTCCGCGCCGAATCTATGACTTCTATGCGTTATGAAAATATGAATTCAAAATTTCAACTAGCTTCTCGCTTGCCCTGCCGTCACCGTAATGCCCCTGCTGCTGACCATTGGGAGAAAAGCTCTCCAGCGCCGCCAAAATTTTTGGGACATCGGTCCCAACCAGGCAGTTCCAGCCATCGGCCACGGTCTCCACCCATTCGGTTTCATTTCTCAGCGTAATGCACGGCACTCGATAAAAGTAAGCCTCTTTCTGCACACCGCCAGAGTCAGTTAGAATTTTTTCAGCATTTTTCTCTAAAATAATCATATCAAGGTAACTGACAGGCTCTATCACTGTCACGTGCTCGGCCCGTTCCAGCATCTGGTATAATTGATAATGCTTCAATAATTTCACGGTACGAGGATGCACAGGAAAAACGATTCGCTGCTTGGCTTGGCTAAGAGCGGTGATAATGCGCTTCAAATTGTCGCATGAATCTGTATTTTCAGCCCGATGCAGCGTGAGCAATACATAATGCTTCGGCTCGATTTTCAGCCGATCAAAAACTTGACTTTTCTGCTCTGCAATGGGGGCAAATTGCAGCGCTGCATCGTACATTACATCTCCGATGTTAAAAACGCCGTTGGTAATTCCCTCGTCCGCCAAATTTTTCACGGCCGTAGCGGTAGGGCAGAAAAGCAAATCCGCCACCTTATCCGCCACGATGCGATTGATCTCCTCGGGCATGGCCCGATTGAAGCTGCGCAGTCCCGCCTCAACGTGAGCAATCGGGATGTGCAATTTGCTGGCCGCAATCGCCCCCGCCAGCGTGGAATTGGTATCGCCGTACACCAGGACTAAATCAGGTTGTTCCTGCTGCAAGTATTGCTCCACCCCGATCATAATCGCTGCGGTCTGGCGAGCATGACTGTCCGAGCCAATGCCAAGATTGATGTCTGGCCGAGGAATCCCCAATTCGTCAAAGAACACCTTTGACATGTTATCGTCATAATGTTGTCCTGTGTGCAGCAATAGCTCCTGATGTTGTTTTCGTAGCGCCCTTGAAACTGGCGCCGCTTTGATGAACTGTGGCCTGGCGCCGACGATAGAGACAATTTTCATACATTTATTTCCCACAGCCAATTTGGGCTCCACCTGCGCAGATTGTGTCGAAATGCAAAACTCCAGATCAGATATGTCATTGCGAACGAAGTGAGGAATCAGTTCAAATCATTTGTTGGAGTAAATCTAAAGATTCCTCATTCCGCTGCGCTCCATTCGGAATGACACGAAAATTCTACAGTTTAACGAGGCAGAATCCAAATTTTAAATCATCTTGAAAGTTATTACCAGTTGGACTACACCTCGGCGGTATAGTCCAACTGATGTAGCTTATTTTTTGTTTGAAATTTGAATTTTAAAAATTGAAATTTGTTTGGGATTCGGAATTTTTTATTTGGAGCTTCACCTAATCCCATCCCTGATTTTCCAATAACTGCTCAACTGGCGTATCGCGAAAATATTTAGCAGGTACTCCCACCACGACTTGTCTGGGAGGGACATCTCGGGTTACGACCGCGCCAGCTCCAACCACGGCATCCTCGCCAATGGTAATGCCAGGTAAAATCACCGCTCGGCCACCGATACGGCCACCGCGTTTCACAGTGACGCCCTTGAAATGTTTGAATCGCTCCTCTGTCCGTCCCAAATAATTATCGTTGGTCGTCGTTACCATCGGAGCGATGAAACAGTAATCTCCGATTTCCGAATAAGCGGTAATGTAACAGCCTGTTTCCAGTTTGCATTTTTTGCCCACAGTGCAGAAATTTTCAACTGTTACACCTCGTCCAACGATCGTATATTCGCCGATCGAGACATTTTCCCGAATGGCCGCCGTATCGGCAATTAAAATATGATCAGCAATTTTGCTGCCAGCGTAGATCACCACTTGGGCGCCAATCATGCAATGACTGCCGATCACCGCAGGTGGCACTGGCTCTGATTTGAAAATGCTCCGCTTCGCCCGCATTGGCTGTTTTCCGATCACCGTGTTATCATCGATTCGCACCTGGTCGCCGATCACTGTCCCTTCATGAATCACGACATGATTTCCTATGGTGCAATTCTTTCCGATTATCACATTTTGTTGAATCACAGTAAAATTTCCAATTAACGTACCCTCGCCAATTTTCGCTGTTGTGTCTATTATGTTCATGCTGTTCATACTTGTAATACCTTTCTTCTATAATTTTTGATGATTGATTTCATAAATAAACTGGTACTCCGCCCTGTTTAAGCGATTGTTGGGCCGCATTTAACACTCGTACCACTCGAAGGCCATCTTCGCCATTAGAACGAGGGGTTTTATTGTTCAAGATGCAATCGATGAAATGCTGGCATTCAACCTTCAACGGCTCAACATTTTTGATCGTTGGGATCAGAATATCGCCGATCCTTAAGGTCAGATATTCTCCGAAACCCGTGTAGTTGCCCGTGAAATGAACACCTTTATCGTAAATTCTGATCTTCTCCGAGGCTTCCATATCATCGATCACAGCCATCTTTTTGGAGCCGACGACCGTCACTTTTCTAATTTTATGGGGATCGAGCCAGCTCACATGAATATGTGCCATTTTGCCATCTGCGAAATGGAGCGTAGTGAAAACCACATCTTCTATTCCAGGCTGAATGAAAGATTGGCCGGTACTCACAACCCGGACCGGCTCCTGATTCATGAACATCAAAATAATCGAAATGTCATGCGGAGCAAAACTCCAAAGGGAGTTCTCCGTCTGGCGAATTATTCCCAAATTGACTCGCGACGTGTACATGTAATAGATTTCGCCCAACTCACCTGAATCGATCATGGCCTTCACCTTTTCGAACGCGGGGTGATATTCCAGGATATGACCTACCATCAACAAACGACGCTGTTGCTTCGCCAAACGGGTGAGTTCTTCGCCATGAGCCAAATCTAATACCATCGGCTTTTCAACAAATACATGTTTTCCCCGCAACAGGAACTGTTTTGCCAATTCATAATGCACCTCTGGCGGTGTGGCAATGATCACCGCATCAATATCCTCCCTGTCATAGAGCCGATTGACATCAGTCGTGACATCGACGCCAGGGTAGTCTAACGCAACCCGCGATAGCGCTGTGTTATCGCTGTCACAAATGATGGACATTTTCGCTTGAGGGAGGTTATAAAAATTTCTTAGCAAATTTTTCCCCCAATTTCCAACCCCCACCTGTGCTAATCGGATTTGTTGTTTGGTTTCGATGACTTTGTCCTCCTAATGAATTGTTCTTTGAGTTTCCTAATGTAATCTCTAATTTGATTCCAATCATTTTTGAGATCTTTCATTATTCTATCGATTTGATTATGGCTTTCGGTATGGCCCCTTAATCGTTCCAGATATTCTATTACAAAGGCCCAAAACATGCTTAGGGTCAGCGCCAAAAACGAGCCGACCAACACCAACAGCTTTCTTTTAGGTCGGCTACTCAGTTCTGGCGGTACCGCCTCATCCAGCACCTGGATTGTTGGCGTGTCCCTGGCTTCTTGAATTTTGGCCTGATAATACTGCTGATTCAGCAACTCCCATACGGTTTCTTGCACTTTTACTTCGCGCATCAAGTTGGCCAATTCCAATCCTACTTCCGGAATATTGGCAAACGGAATATAGAACTCCTTTTGATCTTTTATATCGGCTTTTTCTTTGCCATATTGGAGATAATTATATTGGCGTTCTAGTTCCTCGATCTCTTTTTTGAGCTGCACCACATAGACGTTGTTGGGTTTCATAGTTTGAAGTGCAACCCCCAATTCAACATTTTTGGCTAAAATTTTGCCCTTCAGTTCCGCTGCCTTTTCGATCGCTGCCTTAGTCTGTTCCTCCAGAGAAACAGCTTTATATTTTTCCTGGAATTTTACCAGTTCTTCAGAGGCCGCTTTCAATTTTTGCTCAGTGATTTGGAGTTGATTTTCAATATAAATCCGAGAATTTTTTGCCCGGGAACTGATCTTTTGTTTGTTTACTTTATCCAAGGCTTCAACCAGGGCATTCGCTACATCAGATGCTAAATAGCGATCGTTCAATTCAACTGAGAGGGTAATGATCCCTTCCTGAGAGGCATTGACGCTCATCTTTGACAGTAATTTTTTTCGCCCTTTTTCAAGGCTTTTTTGATGCAAAATTTGAAGCAGCGTTTTATTATTAGCCCTCTGGGAATCCTTTGGATATTGGAATTCACGAGATAGCACTAAATCCAGAACTGAGCGACTTTTTAAAATTTCAACGTAAAGGTCAGAGTTCGTCTTGGTCTCGTTGAGAATCAAGTTCGATAATGGTGAATTGTATAGTGCACTAAACAACTCCATGGATTGAGCTTCCTCTGGCGGAAGGATCGTTGTCACTGCCCTATAGGTTTTTGGCAGCATGAAGCTGATCAGCGCAATTGCAAATGCAACTACCATTACGTTCCTGAGAATCATTTGACGGTGTTTATGCAACACCAACACATAGTCCCAGAGATCAATATCATTGGCCTTCTGCTCTGGCAACATCAATGCAATACTCCTGAATAGAATTAGCGTTTGATCGCATTATCAACGATGAGATAGATGGTCGCCAATTGGGCGACAACAGCGATAGTTTGACTGAATAGGGCCCACCAGTTTCGATCTGGTCTTCTGGGAACCCAGATGATATCGCCCGCTTCCAGTTTTTTTACTTTTTCATCTTCAAGAATGGCGCCAGTAATTTTGATGACCTTGGTTCCCCTGACCTTGGCATCCCAGGCAAGACCACCGGCCTGCTCTATATAGTATTTGATCTTCTTGTTCGGCTTAAAGACCACCCCGCCTGGCTTCGCCACCCGCCCGGTTACATAAACCACGCGAGGAGCTCGCGGGATATTGATGATGTCGCCATCTTCTAAAATTGGATCATCCGCCTTGTTTTTCAGCACGCAGACCTTAAAGAAATCCACGACGATCTCCGAAATGTCTTGAGCGTTCTGTTTCATGACAAGGTATTGATATTCATTTTTCGACATTTGGTCCGGGGTGAGCTTCATCAATCGCTCCAGCTCTTTATCAGGCATGGTTTTAACGCTCGGTCGAATCAGCGAGGCATCGCGGATCAGTGCTTTTTCGGTGAAGCCCCCGGCCTTATCAATAATTTCGCTCAACCGAGTACTATCCTTGGTAATTGCATAAATTCCTGGAAAATTCACTTCGCCTCGGACCTCCACGGTCGGCCCAACCTCCCATTCAGGTATACGGCGAATGAATACCCGATCATCCTCTTCCAGCAAAACATTATGTTCACTATTAGGGTCGATCATCACGCGTTGAAGAGGAATTTGTTTAAATCGAGTCGGCATTTTAGGGTCAATTTTCGCTACCTCACACTCGAGGATATAAGCGCTTCGAGTCAAATTACCAGCTTTTAAAATTAAATCTAATAACCGCAAGTTTTCCTCGAAGGGATATTGGCCTGGCCTTTTTACTTCGCCATGGATGTAAACATATTTGGGATGCGTCTGTTCAAGAATAGAGTAGACTTTCACCTGGTCTTCATTTTTCAAAATAATGTTATCAGCACAGCTATCATTTTTCAAAACCTCATGATAATTCACATAGAAAACAGTGCGATCTCCATTAGGTAGCAGTCGGCTAATTTCAATCTTGTTGAGATATGCCAGGTCTGTAAAACCGCCAGCCATATCAATGAGGTCGGATAAGCGCTCGTTAGCGCCAGATTTTAATTCAAACTTAGCTTGACGCTTAACCTCCCCTTGGATGCTGACCATTGATTCCACCAAGGGTACTACGATTCGGTCGTACTGTTGCAAGTAGATTTCATTGCGCAGTTTCCCTGTCAACAAAAACTCATAAAAATCGACTGTTGTGATGAGCTGATCTTCTCGATAGACTTTGATATTGCGTAATGAACCATGTGGGGTTGGGCCACCTGCAGCCATCATGGCATCTAAAACCGTGTTAAGCGAACTCAGATAATATTTTCCAGGTCGATTGATGTCTCCAGCCACTAATATTGGGATGCGCTTCGGTTCTATTAGCATCAGACTGAGCGAGAAATTGTCATAATATTTGGCTAACTGTTTCTCCAATAGTTTGCTGACCTCATCGATGCTCATATCTGCAACGAATAATACCCCTACTGTCGGAATATAGATTTTGCCTTCTACATTGACAATGACGTCAAAGCTCTGTTGGAATTTGCCCAATAAGTGGATGCCCAAGCGATCCCCTGGCCCCAGACGATAGCTTGTGGGAAACATTAATCCACCTGAAAACAAATTTTTTATCATTTCCTCCGGAGAACCAAACAAATTATAACCGAACTTGGTTAGCTCAGTCTTGCCAATTTCTGAATCAACTGATGGTACCGGCCGAATGGATTCAATGCTAGCACGATTCAAGGGAGGTTCTTGCGAGTGAATTGCGCAGATTATGCCGTTGATGTTTAAACATAGCAAAATGATCAACGAATATTTTAGCATCTTTTGTGTCAAATAATTTTGGGTGCTCATTCTCTTCATCGTTTGTAGAATTCTAATTTGACCAACTAAGCATAAATCAACTTGTTTTGCCTGTCGACGGTAACAATTTAGAAAATAAATTATTATTAGTCAATAAAATTTTCTGAAATATTATTCGAATCCATTATTGCTAAAAATAAATTTTTGATCGATCGAGGCTCAAATAACCAACTAGATTCGTAAAGCGCAAACCGACCTAATGATTGGAAAATAATCGTAAATGATTCTTGCATAATTTTATTGTATGAAAAAAAGGATTTTCACTGAAATAAAACTATTTGAATCATTGATTACCTTTATCAGCGACAAGGCTATAACGCAACACAATGCTTGATAAAGATAAAAATTTTGCATGAATTCTGAGGTGATCAAATCACTATTTGAGGATTAAAAGCAATTTCTTAGAGTTCAGATCCTTAAACGAGGTTTAAAGAAGCTTCAGATTAAAAAATTGTCTCAAAAATTTGGAGGAGAATGAAAGAATTTCAGGATGAAACTGAACAAAAATAAAAACAGGATCGAGCAATTTGACGGATTTGCCCGACCCCGTAGTTCTCAGGTATCACTTGAGTTTTATTAATTGAGCTAAATTGGGGACAGATTTTACGCTTTTTCTTTTTTAAATGATTGCTCACTATTTTGACTATAATTTGGCATAAAGAATCTCCGCAGAAATGAATTTATCTGAAGCGAACAAGTTTCAAACAGACGCTATTTGATCAAGATCATTTTTCTCACATGGTGATAAACAATCGAAGTTCGCCTGTGATCCTGAGCGCCTTGGATCTGCTTAATTGTTAACCGTGAAAAATAGGTCCCAGTCGGCACTGGTTCCCCGTTTTCATGTTTGCCGTCCCAGCGAAAAATGTAATGACCTGCGGATTTATGACCTTGGGCCAGAATTTTAATTGTCTGTCCCAATAAGTTATAGATCGCTAATTCAACATCTCCCTCTTGTGGGAGCTGAATGCGAATTTCCGTTCCAGCATTAAATGGGTTCGGGTAATTTTGATATAATAAAAACATATTTGCTGGACCCAATGATAAGGGATCCTCCATATTCTCTGGGTTCCCTGGGCGTTGGGCATTTTTGTTTTCGATGAGTAAAACATACATACTCTCTGCGCCTTGTGCTCCTGGCGCAAGATTGCCTCCAACCGTTATGATCCCTGGTTCACATTCCCGTTCCCACAAATCCAACTTGCTCGCATATTCTGAAACGCCGATATATTTACCGATGCGATAAAAATCATTCACCAGCCAATCTGGATAATTCACCGCCCGACTATCGTAAGCAACATAAATTTTTGCAGCTTCTCTTAATTGGAATGAAAGAAAATTGTTTTCCATGTTGCTCCTGTCATCGTTGGCGGTTTTGATCCACAAATAGCCTTTCATAGCTTCGGGGATACTCGTGATCGTATAATTCCGATCCACATAGTATCGATCACCAACGTCCAAATAGGCAAATTCGTAATTCTCCTTGCTCAATCCAATCACGATCGCTCCATCTTGCACTTCGAATTTGTATTGAATGGTGGTATTCGGAGCGATTCGATTGCGATTTGGTGACCCATCTCGAATTTCATTGATTGTCATTGTATAATTGATATTTGGCTGATGCTCTGAAGTCGTCAAATGTACAACCTTTAAATTGTTATCTAATACGGCGCTAAGCACCTTAACGGCGCCACTTATCAGATAATTTCCTGCATGTTCCGCTGATTGGCGATCGAGCGTTTCATTAAATGTGAGTTTAAGATATGTTGAATAAACCACTGTAATATTTTCTAATCGCGGCGCTTCCCGGTCTTGATAGACGTACAAATATTGAATCTGTGCATTATCGGCGATAACATTCGCATTAGGCGAGAGATCCTTGATATTTTTGGCTCTGAGTGTATAAGTCTCACCAGTTTGATGAGCTGAGGTCGTTAAATGGACGATTCGCTTATTCGTGTCCAGTTTCGCCTCAACAACAATGATCCCCTTATCGATCTGGAAATTATTCTTATTTTCGGCTGTTTCTCTTGCAACCATCTCAGAGAAAGTGACATCCACGTGATATTCGTCCACTGCCACTGCATTGACGATGGTCGGTGGGATATGATCGTCTGGGTAATAATCATAGCGATAGCTACTATTTGGATTAATGACATTTGCTGGGGAAGCCAGATCTCTAATGTTGCTCACTCTTATTTCGTAGCTTAAGTTTGCCGCATGAACAGTTGTTGACAAATGAACCGTGGTCTGGTTGATATCGAGAATAGCGACCAGAACCTTTACTCCATGATTGATCTGATAATTAGTTACCGTTTCGGCAGATGTTTGTTCAATTTTTTCAGAAAATACCACGTCAACCAAGCTCTCATTTCGTATGGTCACGGAGTAGATTTCCGGAGGAGTAGTGTCTTTCACGATAAATTGATAGCTAATGGAGCTATTAGGTTTAATATAATTGGGTTTTGTAGCCAAATCGCAGATGTTATTGATCATCAAAGTATAATTAACATTTGGCTGGTGGTTGCTGGTTGTGAGGTGAACTGTCTTCCCGTTTTGATCCAGTTTCGCCTGCAGAATTGAAACGCCATTATTGATGCTATAATTGCTGATATTTTCAGCCGTTGCTTTATTAATTGGCTCACTAAAGGTTACATCGACGTGATTGGCATCTAAAATTTGAATCCCAGTGATGGTTGGGGGGTCTAAATCCTCTGGAACCATTTGATAGCTTGCTGTGCTATTGGTCTGAATCTCATTTCCAGCCAGGTCCTTCACGTGATTCACTGTTATAATATAAGAGCCAGACTGATGCGGCGAAGTAGTAATTCGGACTGAAGATTGATTGACGTTTAATGTCACTGAGATGATGGATACCCCACCGCTGATTTGATAATTTGAAATCATTTCGGCAGATGATTTTTCCACCGGCTCAGTGTAGACGAGTTCTAACTCTGTGGAACTTTTCAGGCTTGCTGAGGCAATCTCTGGTGGGGTGTTGTCGCTGATCGGAACAGTGTAGCTTACTTCGACCGAAAAATCGCTTTCATTATATGCAGTATCATAGGCGGTCACGGCAAAGAAGTATTTAGCGCCTTCAGCGAGATTTTGTATGGTATAATTGGTCAGCTTGCCAACATCCTTCACATTACTATAATTTCTGGATGACGTTCCCCAATAGACCTTATAGCCCAAAAGATCGGGCTCAGAATTGGGATCCCAGCTAACGATAACACCTCCTGCTAAAGCTCCAGATGTAAAGCTGAGGGAAATAATGAATGTTGCAATTAACCTTATGCGAGCGAAGTGGCAATTTTTCATGATGACCATCTCTATTTTTGTTGTTTAGTACCATATTAAATCCCTCACATAAAGTTAATTAATCATCTTGCTCATCTATTCTGTTTTAAATTGCAATGATCATACCAGGAATGTTGCGAACGTAACTTGAGTAGAACTTGATATCTACCAGCGGCTAAGAATTCTGCTTTATATTACAAATCTAAGATAGCGAGTTCAGAATTGAAAAAGCCCATTAATTTCTTTATCGATTTTTGTAAAATTCATCCTATTTGCTATATCATTGTCAAGCTATCTGCCAGATGACCAGGCTCCTTTATCTAAAAGATTACAATCAAAATTGAAATGATTGGACATTCTTTAATTTGACGCCATAGGCCAGGTGCCAGCCAAGCTCCACCTTTTAACATGCTCAGTCGTGATAAAAAAGAGCTCTATTTATAGGAATGACCAACATTTATTCAATATTTGTTTTTTTGCGCAGAACCAATAGTTGTTCCGGATTTGTGTAAAATACAGGAATTTGTCACTCCATGCGAAGCGAAGCTTTTTGTCCCTCGATTTGGAAATGAAGTTTTCGCACTTCACCATCCGCCAAATGATGGATGGATTCAATTAAATTGATTTCATGATATGAATTTTACAGGCGCCGATGATCTCTCTGGATTTCCAGGTCATTCTGGGCTTTGAAAGGTTATGAATTATCAGAAAAGCTTGGACAATTATGGAAAAAACCAATTATTTGATTACAATGAAAATTCTAGAGAAAGAGATTAATCGCCCCAAACGAATTCAATTTGTACAAAAAAGCCCTCCAATTGAACAAGAGGGCTACAAAAAAGGCCAGTTTCAGGTGAAAGATCAGACGTTTTTCTTCCAACTCGGATGGGTAATGTTATGATATTTAACTTTGTAATTGAGCGATCGTGGCGAAATGCCTAATAGCTTTGCCGCATCCTTTTGAACCCATCGGCTGATTTCCAGCGCTTGCAAAATCGCTTCACGCTCCAGCTCTTCTAATTTCAAAGTGTTAAATCCCCAATTTTCCCCAACATTCTTTCTTCGATCCCGACCGCCGGCTGCGAAATAATCTTTACCTGTCAGAGCAAGGTCATCAGCAGTGATCATCTGTCCTTCGTCAACAACCAAGACTGCGCGCTCCACCAGATTCTTCAGCTCTCTGATATTTCCTGGCCAGTGATGGTTTTTCAACAACCGCATTGTATCTTCGGTAAAGCCACGAGTGTGTTTTCGAATTTCGCAGGAGAATTTCCGTCTGAAAAATTCGGCAATCAGCGGAATATCTTCGCGGCGCTCGCGCAGTGGTGGTACATTAATTGTGACAACATTTAAACGATAATACAAATCGTCTCTAAATTTGCCTTGTTCGATCTCCTTTAGCAATTCTTTGTTAGTTGCTGTGATGACGCGTACATCCACACTAATGGTTTTGTTCCCTCCAACCCGAGTAAACTCCTGATCCTGTAGAACGCGCAAAATTTTAGCTTGAGTGGAGAGGGTCATATCTCCAATCTCATCCAGAAAAAGGGTCCCCCCATGAGCTTGTTCGAATTTTCCTATACGAGTTTGATAAGCACCAGTGAAGGCGCCTCGCTCATGCCCGAATAATTCGCTTTCTAAGAGATTTTCAGGCAATGCAGCACAATTAACTTTCACAAATGCCTTATCAGAACGAAGACTGATGAATTGAATCAGACTGGCAATTAATTCTTTCCCGGTACCAGTTTCTCCTTGAATTAATATAGTTGCGTTGCTCTTGGCAACTTTTTTGATCAGCTTAAGGATATCCTTGATTTGAGGACTCCGGCTGACCAGTGGATAATAATAATCAAATCCGAAATTTTTCCCCCAACTCCGTGCTAATTCTTCTGGTGCCTCTAAATTTGTCTCGTCCCAATTGAAATCCAGTTCTTCCGCTAAGCTATTCATGCTGGCTCCACCAACTTCAAGTATTTTTTATTAGCGTTTACCAATTAAAATGACAACCCCAACCAAGTTTAGGCTGTGAAATCCAAAGCTGTCGTGCAATAAAACTTCGTTGGGGTTGTTTGTTTCGATGCTTACCCAAAGATGCCTAACCAAAAATTTTATCGGTGTTGCTAAAAAAATACTTTGTCTTATTTGCGAACTCGATATTCAAAAGCACAAATATTGTGCCAAATGCAGGAAACGGTTTTTCTAAATCAGTTATCTTGATGATTTATCATATAATAATTTAATTGCAAATTATATTGCTCATTATTTCAATGGCTTATATATAGCACTTTTGATGGCAAAATAATAGAACAATTATCGACGATAGCATTAAGATGGATAGACAATAAAAACTGGTTGGACATTATTTGATCACTCTGTGAACTGAAATCACTCACCTGATGAATTAAAGCTCTTCACTTCGGGAAGCATATTTTTAAATATATTCTGAAAGGCTTGAAATGAAAAATTTCCATCCATCTGACGAGACTGCCGATTTTGCAAATAATGGAAAAGCTTAATAATTCGCGGCAGCTCCAATTGAGCTTGATCTAATAGCTTTCTATCGTCAAAAATATGCTTCGTATCGCCATCAAAAATGATCTGGCCCTGGTTCAAGATAATAAGACGATGCGCGAACTGAAAAACCAGATCCAAGTGATGACTGATTAATACGATCGTTTTGCCATTGGAGTGAATTTGCTCTAGCAATTGTAAGAGAGTCCGCGCTCCCAGTGGGTCCAGACCCGCTGTTGGTTCGTCTAATACTAACATTTCTGGGTTCATAGCCAAGACGCCCGCAATGGCTACGCGGCGTTTTTCTCCCTGGCTTAATTGATGAGGGGAACGCATTTGAATCTGTTCAGCTGCAAGCCCGACCTGGTTGAGCGATTCTATAACACGCCGATACACCTCGTCTGCCGAGAGACGTTGCATCAGAGGGGCAAAAGCAACATCCAGATATACGGTTCGCTCGAACAGTTGGTTCTCTGGAAATTGAAATACTAAGCCGATTCGGCGACGTAATTCGGCGATTGGATAGTCCTTGGCCCAAATGTCGTGATCATCAACATAGATGTGCCCAGAACTAGGCCGAAGCAATCCAGTAAAATGCTGCAACAACGTTGTTTTGCCGGACCCTGAAGGACCCACAATGGCAATAAATTCGCCATCAAAAATATTTAGATTGATGTCCTTCAAAACGTCGATTTGATTCGACAATAGCGAATTATAGTGAAACCAAACATGGTCAAAGCTGATCTTCATGCGTTGGATCTTTGGTGACTTTGGTGCTTTTCAAATTCAAGAATCGCAAAACGGTCCGTCATGCTGGCCACATGATCGGCGATGATTCTTAGTGACATATTGCTTTGGATTCCCATGGTCGGAACCCAGCGAGGCGTTTGCATTGCCTCAGTATTGCTCACCTTTTTAAAAATATAGTTAGAAAGCCGACTGGGATCTTCTGAATATATTTTAACGAGCGTTCGGAGAATGTTCTTATTGGTATGATTGATATCGTGCCCCTTGCCTTTAAAAATGATCTCTTTATAAATGAACTCATTTAACTGTGCCTGAAGACGATCGACATGCTGGCTAAACCGTACAAGTTCCTCGTCAAAGGGATGATATCGTTTTTTTCTTGAATAAAACGAATTGATATTCTCAAGCGTTGTTTGAATGATATCATCTATCAAAAAATTGATCAAATTGTTTATCAGCTTGTTTCGATAGGTATAGCGATCAGTAAAAAATAGTTTTCCAAATTCGAACTTTTGTTCAACTCGCTGAATGATATCCAATTCGATGACTTGTTCAAGTTCCACCAAGCCAGCACGGACGCCGTCTTCCAGATCATGTGTTCGCTGCGCAATTTCATCGCAAATCGCGACTACTTGGCCTTCTAATGTCGATGCCATATCTTGTTCAAAATGAAGCCCATCATAATAAAACTCTGGGTAGGAATAATGATCGCGAAGCAATCGCGTGTGCTTTAAAATTCCTTCTCGGACCGGAGCTGTTAAATTTAATCCCTCGAATTCGTACTTTTTCTCAAGCAGATCGACCACGCGCAGGCTCTGATAGTTGTGCTTAAACCCACCGATATTCTCTCCTTTTAAGAGCCCGTTGAGATTATCGCGGCCTGAAAGGATGTCATTGAGAACGACCTCGCCAATGTGACCAAATGGGGTATGCCCAAGATCGTGGCCTAAAGCAATCGCCTCAGTTAGCTCTTCATTTAAGCCCAGGGCTTTTGCAAGGGTTCGAGCGAGCTGGGAAACTTCAAGCGTATGAGTAATCCTGGTACGATAATGATCGCCCTCGCTAATGAGAAAGACCTGTTGTTTATGCTTTAACCGTCGGAACGAGCGAGAATGGACAATACGATCTCGGTCACGTTGAAAAGCAGTACGATAGGGATGCTCTTTCTCCTGATACCGCCGAGTGCGATGGGCATTCTCCGATTTTGTAGCATAGGGTGCCAACGTCTTGTGTTCCAGGCGTTCGTAAAATTTTCTATCTCTCAAAATAAATTGCATGGGCAATAAATGGTTTCCATGACAAATCGGATAAAATAAAATAATTTTTTGTCATTTCAAGTTATTTCGATATCCTGATTTTTACTCAATTTCCAATTAAGAATGATCCCCGAACTTGCCAGAATGACATTATCTTGGTCAATTTATAATTTTTGCAATGAACGAGATGTCCACTTTACCGATACAAATTTGCTAAGAGATCGTCAGCGCTTCGGATAATAAGACGCGAATCTCATCATCTATTTGTTTGCCTATCGAATCAGAATAACCGATATGGGTATATCGAATTTTGCCAGATGGATCGATGATAAGATGAGTTGGGACCCCTATTACCTGATATTGTCGCTTGATCTCAATCGCGTTGGGAAATAGCACAAACCGAAACGGATTTTGGGTAATGAAGCGCTCGATCGCCGCTTGAGATTCCACTGAGAAAGCCCAAAAAATAACCCGATCGATGTTGCGATGCTTTTCCACGAGATCGTTTAATTGTGGGATCTCTTTTTGGCAGGCCGCACTCCAGCTATCCCAAAAGGTGACAATGATAATCTTGCCGCGGTGATCGGACAATCGATGTTGCCGACCCATGATATCCATTGCAACGAAATCAGGAGCCGCTTTTGCAGATGCTTTCTGTTCGTTGATGATCGCCTCTGCCAAAAACGCATCGAACCCAGAGATCCCCCCATGAGTCGTTCGATAGATTTGTTTTAAATTTTGAATTGCCTCGTCCTGATTTGCATCTATTGAAACCGATTTGACATATGCCTGCTGAGCGCTATCTAATATGCCGAGCTTCAAGAACAAGTTTCCAATCTGGGTCCATTCAAAGGCCGGGAATGGAGTACCAAGTCCCAAAGCTTGTCGACGATACTGGATCGCGGCCCGATGATTTCCTTGATTGGTTTCCAAGTTAGCCAACGTTGAAAGAATCTGGCATTGATTCATGATCAATTGATTTGCCCGTTCTTCTGGCGTTTCCCAAACATGGGAGAGCAAATAATTTTCAGGCGTGTTCAATTGCTTTGCGCGCTGGATGGCTTCGCGCGCTTGATCATAGCTTCCGTTCCGTATGAGAAGATTGGCAAGATTCAGCCAGATTGGTATTTCATCTGGTACCAGTTCGACATATTTTGAAAAGTAGTAGATCGCTTGATCTACCATCTGAAGATTTTGAAAAAATAAGCCCAATTGATAATAGGCTGGCCTGAGGGACTCGGGATCTTTTGCCCGCTGCACAAAGCGAATTAAGCCTTCAATCAATTGCGGCGGCGATTGCTCAAAGGTTAGCAAGATCATGCCGTAGTCAATGGCGTCTTTATGAGGAACGTTCTCCCGCATAGCTAACACTTTTTGACCAAATTCGATTGCCTTTTGGGGTTCGTTCAACAGTTTCCAATTGCATTCGAACGCCAAAGAAAGAAGTTCGGGAGAAGAAGAATGATCTTGGAGCAAACTATCCAATTGCGATTTTATCGCTGCAATTTCTGACTGGGGTTGTGAAGAATTCTTAAGCCGCAGGCTCCATAGGTCGAACCAGCATTGATAGTTATCTGGATATTGCGACAATTCAGTCTGAAATGATCGGCGGGCGTCTTCAAGGTGAGAGGCTAAGCTTAGCGGCCGTTTTTGGCTTAATATCCTTCCAAGTCGATAATAGGAATTTCTCGGGACTTTATTGCTGTTGTCACGTAAAATAATAGTCCAGCCATACCCATCATTATCCTCGACTCGATCCAAAGAATCCTCGAATTTCAGGCGCAGCAGCAAAGTGCCTGGCTCGCAATTGATTGTGGCTTGCCAGCTTTTTCCGCGCGATTTCATTGGAAGCCGAAAGCATCTTGCGTCGTGATCGGAAAGGCACTGGTATATCATGAAAATCTGGTTTTCTTTATTATCGGCACTGATCAATCTTTGCGGGGTGAAGGTGATTGTCACGCTCTCTCCAGCTTTGGGCTGGTCTGGTTGCCAGGAGACATAATCCTTGCTAGGCTCTGAACAGCAGAGCATCAGCATTATTATAAAAAGCAGTATAACGGAATGTCGCACCATCAAATTTCCTCCCTCAATTTCTTATTATATTTTGTGCGGTATTCTCCGATGGTTTTCAAAGAAATAAATGTATTCAAAGCCAATTTGTTTCAATAGCGCTTTGGTTTCTTGAAAGTAACTGCCGACATCGCCAGGTTGATGCGCATCAGAGCCGAGCGTCACAGGGATATCTAAGGCGCGAACCTTCTGAAGCAGGTTGAAATTCGGAAACGGTTCTTCGACATTTTTAGTCCGAAACCCAGAGGTGTTCACTTCGAGACAAAGATCATAATCCTTGATTTGCTCTAATATATGCCCTGCGCGTTCTATCGTTTCGTCAGGCAGGTCCCCCCAAAACCTCCTCGGCAGATCGAAATGGCCGATAATGTCGAACCAGCCGGTCTTAATCGCCTTTTCGAGATGGTCGAAATAGGCATGAAATAAGCGCGTCGTATCTTCATGAGAGAATTCACTCAGATATGCCAGTTGATCTTTTGCATCGCTTTGGAGATAATGAACACTGCCGATGACATAATCAAATTTGTTTTCTGTAACTAACTTCTCTAAAAAGTCGGTAGCACTTTCAATATAATCCAGCTCAATGCCGGTTCTTATGATAATCTGAGGGAATTGCTGGCGCAGATCATGGATAATCTCAAGGTAATTGCTCATCTCATCTGTCAACATGCGATAAGGATTATTAAAGTGAGCTGGCAACGGATTATGGTCCGCGAAACCCATTTCACATAGGCCGAGGGTGATGGCCTGTTTGACATAAGCCTTCATCGCACCATTGGCGTGATTGCAAAGCGAGGTGTGGATATGGTAGTCCGCCAATTGCTTATTCATATTCTAATCCTTAATCAACCAAAAGTTTCTTTAGTTGTTGATATTTTTCCGGAGGAATTCTCTCAGAGACTGATTTCAATTCCAGCAAAATTTGTCCATGTAATTTATAGAAAAGCACAAAGTGAGGCAATTTTGTCTCCAGCATTTTCAGATGATTTTCAATGGTATGAACATCGCCGCGCGATATTGGGCCAGAGAGCGCCGCTTCAATACCTTGGGAGGTCAGATTTCCCAAGGTCGTCTCCATCAGCGGCCTCAGCAGTTTTAAAATTTGATGTTCTGGTAAACTCATCTGAGCGAGAAGCTTTACCGCTGGGATAAGCATTGCTACCAAATAATTGGAGGCAATCGTACAAGCAATATGGTAGATTACTTTATTTTCCTTCGGTACGATCAACCAGTCAGACTGAATTGTTTCGACAAGTTCAATTGCCTTTTGAACCGCTTCAATATCTCCCTCTAAACCAAAAAAAATATTTGAGAGTTTTTGCCAATCATCTGCTTTTCCAGCAAAACTCTGGATCGGATGAAGGCTCGCACAGTGTACCCCAAGCTGACGTAATGGCGTTAACGCATCACTTGTGAGCGCCCCAGAGCAGTGGAATGCATATCGCGGCAAAAACTCCTTACCGTCCGATCGAGCAAGTAGCGCGGCAATCGGAGCGATCTCGTCATCTGGAACACAAAGAAAAACCATATTCGCAGCAACAGGTAAGGGAAGCTTACTTCCAAAAGTTTCGGCCTTTACAGCCTGAGCAATAGACGCTGCGATCGATAATTTCGAGTCTATCACGGCTTTTATCTGATAGTTCCAGTGGTGCAAAGCATGGGCCAGAGCTGAACCGAGGCGTCCAAGACCTATTATTGTTATCGTATCCATGACCAGTTACATCGGTGACTTTCAAAGTTTTCCCTTGGATCATGCTCATTCTTTTACATAGCTTGCTGGGGATTCATAGCTTCTGTTTCATCAATTTGAATTTAAATGAGCAAAATTATGATTAAATCTTACTATTCGATAGATCAGCTTCTCTCATCAACAAGAAACTATAAACCGAAAGCAAAAGATTGTAAGAATCACTCATGATCCCCTCATTCGATCAAAGCAGCAAACAAACCTTTGTTCAGTTTATCGATTAGATTTGGTTCAACCAGCTTTATGAAAATCAATGTAGCAAATTTATCGACAAAATCAAAGTAAAATCTCGTTCATAAATGAGGTGATCAATGGGGAAAGAAAACCAAAATGTTTGAATCGTCGAATTGCAGAATTTCTCATATTGAATGCTGCAAATCAGATGGGTCGAAGTTGCAATTGGGAGAGATGAATTTCATGAGGAATATTAATGAAAAATATTAATGGGTGGTCATCCGCGCCAGATGCTGAAAGATTTCAGATCAACGCTGGTGTCGTCACTTTTTCTAAGCCGATCTCCAGCATTGCAAACAATTCGTCCACTGTCAGACCATCCTGAGGGTAGCTTGCCAATCGGATATCCAACTGAAAACTGCTCCGAAACCGATCAAGCCGCTGGTGGATTTTTTCCGCGATAATTTTTGCAAGCTTGATATGTGTATTGGGCAACATGACCAAATAGCGAAGCTGGGCATCGTTGTAGCTGAGAATATCCTGGGATCTCAGATGCTGAATAATGATATAAAGGATGCCTTTGAATATTTTGAAAACCATCTCCTGTTTCATACGTTGCGTCAGTTGGTTCAAGTTTTGAACCCCAATGGCCATGATGGTCATATCGCAATGCTCGATTTCGGAATACCGAATCTCTTTGGTCACTCGTTCTAAAAAACTATTTGGTTGCACATAGCGAACATTAGTCTCCTTTAGCACCTGTTGGATGACTTGATTGCTTCCAATATAGAGATGTCCAGTGCCAATGCTGGGGCGACTGATGCTAGTTTTCGGTAATGGTTCGGTGATCACTTTAGGTTGGCTGACGATTTTGGGCTCACTCGACGACGGTACAGCTCCATTTTGAGCAAATTGATATCGGTAAATCTTCTGCTTAACAATT
Source organism: candidate division KSB1 bacterium (assembly GCA_034506395.1). NCBI lineage: Bacteria > Pseudomonadati > Candidatus Zhuqueibacterota bacterium. The sequence continues at coordinate 81,318 of JAPDPQ010000008.1, forward strand.
TTTTCGGGACCGAACTTCTCATCACAGTTGATGCAATGGCAGCGAATTTGGGGGGCTTTCAAAGCCATACCACAATCATTGCACAAAAATGAACGCGGCGCTTGGTCATCGGATTTTTTCTGCTCGACATTGATGGAACCGCATAGGGGACAGATATAGGTCAATGAAATGTTGTAATGGTAACAAAGCGGACAGAGATCGATAATATCAACCAGGCTGCGCTCCAGTAATTTTCGATCCGCCCAATCCTCAAGCAGATCGCGCTCCTTCCCATAAATCGGGATATCGGACACTAAACGAATATCCTGATAAACATAGCCGTACAGGCTTTTTTTATCCAATTGAGGCTCGATCCACTCCTTTTTTCGGGCGCTGAGAATTTCTTTCAATTGATGGAAAAGCAAATCTTCGTTGAACGGCTGAGCTTTCTTCGCGCTCAAATGCTGAAGATAATTTTTCATTTTCAACAACAATTCCTCTTTGCGAAATGGCTTATAGATATAATCCAAAACTCCCTCTCGTAGAAGCTGGATTTTACTATTGATGTTTTGATGCGAAGTCAGCACTACAACCGGGATCGTGGAACAAAAATGATCATGTTTCATCTGTTTGAAAATCTGAAAGCCGTTTTGATTGGGAATCAAAAGGTCCAATAAAACGATGTCCGGCCGGCTTTGTTTTAATTTTTGACAGATGTCGGTGGCGTTCGATTCAGTGATCACTTGATAATTCTCTTTTTCAAATAAAATTTTGAGCAATTTCAAAAAGGTGACATCGTCATCAATAATGAAAATTTTTTTCTTTAGCATTTCTGTCGCCCATCAGCAATTTTCAAAAGTGCATGAATGATATTATAGTTTTTTTCGATGCTTATTCAAGAACCAAAAACAGAGACATACGCTCAGCAAAGAAAAAGATCAATGTTATCAAACAGGGTCATCACCAGGTCCTATTTCATTCCTTCTATCCACTTTTTTGTTTACAAATCCAATACAAAAATCGCTATTCACTCATGAATTACATTTTAGAAATTGCAACCATTGTGCCAATCATATTTCATGGTATTATATACAAATTATCAAGGTGTTATTTTAATCATCCGATTTATAAATTATTATTTCAAAAATTAGCATTTGAAATCTATGCCGATCACTAGCAGATTTGTACTGATTTAAAACATTACATTGATAGATAAAGGCTCATTTTTGTGCAATCCGCATATGACATCAGCGGCAATCGCTACTGACAATCATTTAATCCGATAGAGCTGGTAAGCTGCTGTCTAATGCGACAATGTTGCAACAACTTATGATCAGCTCCGTTCTTAACTTTTGAGGAGAATACCCCCACGATAAACATTCATCAACTCCTGTTGCGCTCGCTTGAAAAATCGCTTTTTTGCGATTTGGGCAAATTGCTTGTCCCATCCGTTCGCTTCATTGATTTGATCAGGCACAATAGGTGAAAAACACAGAAGGAGAGAATATGTTCTCTCCTTCTCAAATAAATTAGCTGTTAAAGATTGTTTCCCTCCAGAACATACGAGTTCCGTGCCAGATTATTGCTGGGGTTGTGCGGTCACTGTTGTATCGACAGTGCCAACGGTATCGGCAGGCGCTTGTTCTGTTTGCTCGGTTTGTTGTTGCGCTTCTGGAGCAGGTTCTTGTTTTTTCGAACAACCAGCTAACATGGCTAAAGGGATCGTCAGACACAGAATCAGGGTCCATACCAGCAAGAATCGTTTCATTAATTTTCACCTCCTTCTCGATTTTTTAGGGGGTGGTTTATATGAGAATGACGTCAAATTTATCTTTGTATTAATATCCGATAGTAATCAGGATGGCTTTGATCAAGGATTAATTTCGATCACGAGTCGGATATCAAGGAAACGGATCTGCGCATTATGATGAATATGATTTAATGTTCGAAACTCAACTGCAATAATGTTCCGAATTTGGTATTTCGTCTGCGCACAAAAGTTAGTTTTGAATTTAAAAAATTCTCTGAATTTGTCAAGCAATAATTTTAATTTTTGATTAACGAAAATCTCCGGTTAAATTAAACGCTGCCCAATAGACAGGATGAACATTGATTTGATTTCGCACCAGTTCGATGGCTTTTTGCAATGCTTTTGCCTTCGGCTCTCCTTCTTTCAAATAGCGGAAAAAGCGCTTGATCAGTACAGCGGTGGCAAGATCATCGACCTTCCATAAGCTGGAGAGAAGCGATGCGCTGCCAGCATAAATAAAGCTGCGGGAGAGCCCAATGATTTCATCGCCGGCGCTGATGGTCGCCAATCCAGTTTCACAGGCACTCATAGTTACCAAATAAGCATTCAGCTCCAGTTGAAAAATTTCATGAGCCGTCAATCGGCCGTCATTCAAGGCATCTGGCGCGAGTCGTAAACAGGAGAACAGCGGATTGCTTGGATCGAATTCTCCATGGCAGGATAACAATATGATATTAGACAGGCGACAAGTCTGTTTAAATTTCGTTTCTGTCGCTTGCTGATAGAGATAAGCTGCCACATCAGGATAGAACAAACTAACGCTCTCGATTTCTTTTTCGGAAAAAGGAAGTTCCAATCGAGGATCATTTAAGTCTGGATTGCCGAACGCCAAGATGGATGGCTGCCAGGCGCGATCCGAAGCGAAAGGCTCGCCCTTATCTAAGCAGATTTTCAGTAACGATGCGCTTGGCGACAATGACAGAGAATATCGGTCTATGAGATATCGCTCTTGCTGATCAATGAGCGCGGCAAACGGAAGATAGTGGAGCGCACCATGGGGAACAATGACAAGATGGGTTTGATCTTCCAGATCTTTTTCAAACGGGGCAATCAACAGAGCATGGAGATGGCGAGATATCTGGATGATGGATTTTTGTTGCTCCAGCGCAGCTCGCAAGGAATCGACGGCCGCGATTAATTGATGGCTCGGATAATTTCGCTGCCAAGAAAGGATGCGCTGGCCGACAATGGCCCAGGCATACAGAGTCGACTCGGTGTAAAAATATTCCAAGAGCGCAACACCATTGGGAAGGGACTTGGTGATGGCATTAAGGTCGGGCGGTTCCACAACGACCAATTCGGCCAGCTCAGCATTTTGGGATTTCAATTCTATCAAAAAATCTTGATACTGCTTTTTCAGATTTTGCAGCTTTTGATTCAATTGTGCGATGTGTGTCTCATCGGTTTGCGTGATAAGCTCGCCCTTGATCAACAGGCCAGCCAATTCGTTCTGGATTCGGTAGATCTCATTCTCTAATTGTTTACCTCGATTTAATTGTTCAGGGCTCACTTTACCACTGAATTGGATATCACGATTGGCAAGAAGATCGATAAAGTTTCTCGATTTGGCTCGCTCCACGATCTCCAAAGCTTTGTCGGGCTGTCCGATTTCCATGTAGAGATTGATGAGATCGTTATAGACGATCAGCTTGTCATCGATGAAGCCAGATTTATATTCTTCGACCTTAATCTGAGACCGCATTGTTTCGATGATGTTCAGAGCTGCCAAATAGGCCTCGATACTCTTGTCCCAAGCTTTATTTTCATAATACAATTGGCCGATAAGTCGTCTCGCTCGCCATTCGACCTCTGGAATAAATAATGCCTGAGCATGTTGCGCTGCGAGGTTTAAAGTGTCGAGAGCTGCGGAGAGATTTTCCAGAAATAAATGGGCACGTCCGATCTCATAAAGGCAATGAGCCAGGTTTCGACCGTCCAAAATTTCGCGACTGATTTGGAACGCTTTATGAAAATAAGCAAGCGCTTGATCTATTAAACCTTGTTGCAAATAAATACTCCCAATGTCACGATACCCATAACTCAGTCCGCGCCGGGAATTAATTGCCTCATCTAAGGCAATGGCTTGTTGAAATTGTTCCATCGCTTCAACCCAGCGGTTTTGGGCCCGATAAATCAAGCCCAGATTCTTATGGATATTGGCCATGTCCTGTCGATCATCAATGCGCGCGGCAAGTTCTAAAGCTTGCTGCTGTTTCTGGATTGCCTCCTCCAAGTTCCCCAGGCTCATGAGGATCAAACCCTCAGTGACCAAGGCGACCGCTTGTAATTTCAAATTGTTCGAGGCGCGGAAAAACTGTTCTGCCTGCTTTTCCAATCGGAGGGCGGGTTCGTAATTGCCTATCTTCCAATAAATGTTCGCTAACAAATGACGGGATAGAGCGATTTTGGTGGAATCACCCAAGCGCATCGCCAATTCGAGCGCTCGCTTATGGAAATTTTGTGCGGTCTCGTAATTGGCCAGTTGCTCATGGCTATAACCGAGATTTTGCAACACCTCCAGCACGCCAGCTTCATCCTGAATTGCCTGAAAAATATTGAGCGCTTGGGTTTGATTTTCGATAGCCTGGGAATAATTGTCCAGATTCATCAAATATATTCGTCCACGATCCTTTAAAATGTTGGCGACCTGGAGGCTATCACCGATCTCCCGATAGAGATCTATCGCCTTGGAAAAATTGTCCAGCGCTTGATTATATTTCCCGCCTCGTTCGTGTATCAATCCCAGATTGCGATATGCCTCAGCCATTTGAGGTATCACATTATATCGTTTCGCAATTTTCAGATATTGGTTCTGATAGGCGATAGCTTTTTCGTATTCTTTATTTTCAGTGTATAGCATCACTAAATAAGCATAGGCTTCGGCGATCCGTGTGGTATCCCGATCAGCTAAAGCGGATTGCAAGATCTCAAGCTGATAGGTGATGGCCTTGTTGAATTGACCAGCACTGGCGGCGGTTTCGATGAGATATTGGTAGAGATTTTCCACTGCTTGGCGATTACCCTGGCGTCGGGCCATGCTGAGCGCCTGCTCGTAACTGGCGATGGCATCATCCCATTTTTTCTTTTCGACATCTCGATTGCCGCTAAGTACTGTCGCCACAAAACGCTCTTCAGCAAATTTCAGCTCTTGCTGCTCATCCATTCCTTCATAGCCAATCAAAAGAAAGCCAGCATAAGTCGAGGGATCGAAACCCGACTGGTGCATTCGCTGTTGAGCGCGGGTAAAAGCCTCTGCCGCAGGATAGTCTAACAATAAATTAAAAAAATATTCGGGAAATTTGCTCTGTTGGATCGGCCAAAGCGAAACTATGAGAGTTGGTGCTCCAGCATAGAAAAAAGTTCTAGGAATGAGGGAATTCGTAAGCCACAGGCTACTATCCAGCCCATTTAAAACCACCAGGGCTGATCGCAAATCGAAGCTATAAAGCTCCCGAATTTCATAGGTAATCTGCCCACTTGGTAGGGAGATTGCCAGCGAGGAAAGCAACGGATCTGCCAGATTGGGGATGAATCGAGCATTCAGGTAAAGAAGCTCGGCTGTCTGAAACTGTTCTTTTAAATCGTTTTTAATCTCTTGCAATGATGGACGGTTCGAGCCAAGGTTTTTGACTTGATAACCCGCATCTTTGACCACTTCGATCAGAAAGTTTTCAGATAATGTAAGTTCGTAATTCCGAATTTTTCGTTTCTCATGGCAGTAGTAATAGTTCGAAAGGGATGGTACGGTTAGAACGATCTTCGCATGAGTCCATTTGGCCGGACCAAAATTCACGAAATAAGCCAATGGCAGTCCCGCAATTGCTCCGTCTGGGATAAAAATGATCTTGTCAAAGCGAGATAGTTGTGGTTCAATCGGCTGGATCAGCGTTCGCCAAAGAACACTGTCGGTCGATGGGGTAGGAAGTCCATGAGCCAATGCATTGCTGTATGATTGAATCGACTCTCTCAGCATTGAAGCTGAAACCCGGTTGGAGGTGAAATGGATCGTGTCCTCCGTTATGGTCCAAATAAAGAGTTGATCATTGCTCAAAAAATAATCGATGATAATGGTATTCGGATCAATAATTCGCTGGAGTTCCTCGAAACTCACGCCTTCAATCTGAATCAACGAAGCCAATTCTGGGTCTTCAGCCGTAATCTGCTGCAAAAGAAGTTCATATTCATTTTGATATTGACGCTTTTGTTTGGTCCAATTCAAGAGATCAGAGGGAGCGATATTCCGCTGTTCCCGTGCCAACCTGATTTTTGTATCGAGCCGGCTAATTTCAGAGCTCAAGAAACGAGCGTTGCCTAAAAAGATTTTGTGTCGCTCTTTTTTTAATTCGAGGCGATGGCTGCCGATTAAATCGAGATAATATTTCGAGCGATATTGTTCGGTTAATCGCAAAGCAGCCTGAGAATTCCCCTCGTGAATGTAATGCGTAATCCCAGTTTGATATAGCCAGCGAATTTGCTGAGCATATAAAGGGGATAAGCGAAAGGTTGTCGAGGGATACGGAAGCTGTTGCAATGAGGTTATGGCTTCACTTAAATAAAATTCTGCACCATGTGGATCGGGCCAATCACTGTCTGGTTTCCAATGAACATAGATGTATGCTAACAAACCATCGATCCGCCAGAGCCAGGAGAGTAGATTGTGTTGCAGCGCCAATTCCCGGGCTCGATGCAAATGTTCGACCGCCACAACGATGTCTCCTGCATCAAATGCGAGATTCCCGAGGTTATGGAGCAAAGCAACCTGTTCCTGCTTGAAATTGTATTGCTGAGCGAGTGTTAGCGCCGCGTGCAAGCAACTATCTGCAAGCGCCAGATCGTCGAAGTGACTGAATTGTTCTTGTATCGAAACTACAGGTTCTGAAGCGAGCGAATCGGCAGATAGGCCTCGTTTCAGGAAATACAATGAGCCTAATGAATTGAGGAGCTGCACCCGCTCGTGCACCATGCCGATAAACTCGTTGCGATACAACGATAGACCGAAGTTAAGATGCTTGATGGCGGTATGGAGGTACTGAGCAGGATGGGACGCCATCTCTGGGGTCATGATCGGAGATGGAGATTGTGAAGCAGTCGCGGATAATTTATTAACGATGATGCTCAGCCCAGCGAGATTGATGATATTGATGAGCATGCCTGGGACATGTTGGTGTTTTTTGCAGATCGTCAGCGCTCGGTCAAAATAGTCCCAACTGGCCTGATAGTTGCGATCCAGATAATGAAGGTAGCCGATATTGTTGAGAAAGATAGCCTCGGCGATGCGGTCTTTGCGCTTTTGATAAATTTCAATTCGCTTATTCAAGTAGCGAATTGCCTCTGGAATTGATCGCTGCTGCAGGGCTGCTTGGCCCAGAATTGAATACAATAACGCCCGCTCTTCATCCGTTGTAAATCCCTGGGCAGCAGTCGAAGCGCCCACGCCAATGCGGCTCAGCTTCCACACTGGAATTTCAATTCCCAAAATGCCGAGCTTAATCCATTGCGGCTGCTCTTTTATCTCCATCACCTTTCCGCTGGCGATAAGTTGCAAGGCGCGTTGGGCGTACCGGATCGCCTCATCTTCGACATTGAGCATTTGATAATTATAAGCGATGTTGCGATAAGCGGCCGCTTGTTGATTGTATCGTTTTTGTTTTCGGTCTTCCTCTGCTGCGATCTTGAAGTACTCAGCGGATTGATCATATTCCCCAGCCGATTGATAGAGCAATGCCAGCCGCTTGATATTCAACAGCCAGTTCTCATAATCCTGGGCCCGATTCCGATTATTTTTTTGGTCCATCAATTCCTGATAAAGATTGATGGCGCGCTTCAGATAAATTGGCCCTTGCTTAAAATCCTCCACGACCATCGCGCAATGCCCGATCCGTTTGTAGACATCGGCAGCCAGGCGTTTATTCGCAAAAGTGGAATCGTATTTTAATTTGATGCCATAATATTTATAGGCCTGCTCGAAGCCGAATTCACCCAAATTATAATAATTGTTAGCTAAATTCAAGGCTAGCTCGGCCTCTAATGTTGGGTTCTCTCTTTCATCATTGATGGCGATTGCGGTGATCAGCGCATCTATTGCGCGTTCAAAATATTGAGCTGGGGATGGCTCTTTATAGAAGGTGATCCAATAGAGCACAGAGCGGATCGGCGCGGTTACTGTTTCAAGTACCCTGACGAAAAAACTTCGTTGTTTCGCGCGCAAGGCGCTATCATGCTTCTCTAAAGCTTCGTAATTGAAACTCAGGGTGAGATAGGCCTGAATCAATCGATAATTTTGCGACATCGATTGAAGGATCAGGGCATTGGATTTTTCCATGCTGATCACATCAAGTTGCTCGATGTTTTTGGTGCGATCGCTCATTTCGGTGGCTTTGTATGAATAGCATAATCCCAGAATATAAGTGATCACTTCATCGCTTGGTTGCTTGAGATGCAATTGTTGATAATAGTCGATCGCCTGGTCAATTCGGCCAGTGGCATACATGGTGCTCACAAAGCCACGATGTGCATCCACATGTCGCGGGAAAATGGCAATCGCATCGCGAAAACGATGATTGGCGGTCCAAATCTCGCCTTGCATTTGCAATTGTTTCCCAGTCCGGAGATAAATTTCTAACAGCCGCTCTTTCGCCTGGACCACATACAATCCACTCTGCACATCTCGAAAATCCGTGATGATATTCTTATAACGCTGAATCGCTTTGATGTCTTCGCCCCTTAAATCTTCGATTTGAGCACGCAAGAGCTCAGCTAATACCAACTCAGTCCGCTGGTCCGAATAGCTTTTCTGAAGGATCTCCAATTCGGCAATCGCAGCATCGCATTCCCCTCGCTGAAAGAACAGCTCGGCGATTTTCAACTGGGCACGGGCAGCCAAGCGACGATGATGGCCGTAACGAACAATAATATTGCGATAATTAGATAGAGCGGAATAGAAGTCAACATCTTTTTCTAAAGCTAATATCCGATGGAGAGCTGAGTCGGCCCAGGCATGCTCGCTGGGATAATTCTCGATCACTCGGGTATAAGCGCGGACGATCTCTTCGGCCTGGCCAAATCGATAATAGATCTCGCCGACCAACAATTGGGCCAGGGCCCCTTTTTCGGTATCGTCTGGAAATTGAGTTATGATCTGATCGAATATTCGGAGCGCTTCGGAATAGCGTTTTGCCAAATAAAGAACTTCGGCCTTGAACAGCATAATTTCAGCCAATAAGGATCTTTGGCCTTGGAATTTTGTCTCAAGCGCAGCAAGCTTTCGGAGCTGAACCTCGACGTCATAAGGATTGAAACCCAATTCAAACAGCCGCAGGTGGGCGCGACCTTCTAATTCATCTGAAGGATGATGCGCCAAGGCTTCATTAAAATACGCTGCCGCTATCTCTTTTTGCCCCATTATCATGTGCGTGCGGCCCAGTTCATAAAGCGCATGAGCCACCCAAAGGATCTGATCAGGAAAAAAATCGATCACTCGCTGAAAAGCTAACAACCGATAGAGATTACGCTCCAATTGTGTGAATTCAGACCCAGGCCGGAAAATTAAATCATTGGCTGGCAAAGGGAAGAAACTAAGCGCAAATTGATATTGAAGAAATCCATCCTCCTGCCGGGGAATGACCCCTTCATCTGAGATCCGCCAAATATCAGCATTCCCGCTTCGATGAGAAATGAAATAGAGCTGCGAATCACGACTGGCAACAGGAAAGTAATCATGGTAAATATTCGGGATTAGCTGAACTTCATGCGAGATGGTAAGAGGCGTATCTGATTCCTGGTCCGGGTCGCTGGTGGTACGCAGGATCAGTTTCCATAAGCTGGGGAAATCATCGGGGGTTATGCGGCCGTCCTGATTTGTATCTTGATCATAGCGATTGAAATAGATTTCGTTTTTCACCGGGCTCCAACAGGGGAATGTGTCATCGCTTTCACCAGAGGTCACAGGGACGATGGAGGTAATAGTTGGAGGGTTACCGGCGAAATCAAGTTCCGCATAACAGATATGGCTGGTTTGATGGGAATCAGTGCCACTAGCGACAAATGCAATTCGGTTGCCTTGCGGAGACCAAGTAGGGTGCTTCGCCCCAGCTTGGGTTACTTGAAAGACAGCCTTGTTCTTAATTTGATAGAGATAGATATTGGGCAGGCCGTCACGATCCGAACAGAAAGCGATATATTTCCCATTGGGCGAGAAAGCTGGGCAAATATCGGTCCCTAAATAGTTGGTTAATTTTCTGGGCTGACCAATGACCACGAACTGATCGCCTCGCTTTTTCAACCGCACCTGCCATAGATCGCCTTGAGCATCTTCCCGATAAGAGACGAACACGATTTTTTTCCCATCGGGCGACCAAGTGGGCATGGTATCATCCGCGCGATGACGAGTCACTTGGATAGCCGAGCCACCAGCTACCGGTTTCAGCCAGATATCCATGTTGCCACTGCGTCGCGAGGCAAATGCTACCCATCGGCCGTCTGGAGAGATCGCAGGATAGGCATCCACATCGGGATGCGTCGTGATTTGATGATATGCGCGAGCTGGATCGAATGCTTCGCGCCTCGGAGGAGGCGTCGTCGCTTGGGTAAATGCTTGGGGCGGAAAAATCAGAAAAATCCCCCAGACCAGATACACCCACATCAACCGACAAAGCCATTCAACGGGAATAAAATTACTCCGAAATGAGCGCTGAAAGTTTTTTGAACTGCTGATCATGAAAACCAATTGGGGTGTTATGATGATTTCCGAAATTCAAGATCGGTGGCGATTCGAAAGGCTTCCCCGAAATCAATTCGCTGGAGTGCTTATTGCCCTTTTTTCACCCAGGTCCCATCATCTCGCTGAATCCATGTGCCAGGCTCAGAACTATCCTGGTTCATCTTTGAAAAAATTCGGGCAACGTTTTCGCTGCCAGCCTGGGCCGCCGATTCATTCAACAGCATAATGCGCTCCATAATGATTTGGCGATAGTTGTTCTCGCTTTCAACGATTTTGGTTACCCGAGCTTTTAATTCGGGATCAGCCTCGAGCTTGGCAGGATTGCGGATCTCAAGCAATCCCATGTTATTCTCTCCCACCAACCCGGCTTTCTTGAATTCATCCACATCGTCCTTGTTGAATTTCCTTCCCTGAATGGCCTCGATCACCTTTTTCTTCTCCCGGGGAAGGGACTGTTGCTGTCCCGGATTGGTCGAGCGCACTGAGGCCAGTGTCCAGGCATCCTGCTCTATTTGCTGGTAGGTCCCAATTACCTGGTTCTCCAGCGCTGTCTTCTCACCCGTTACCGTAACCTCTGGCGCTTTCACACTGCAATTCCATTGCAGCACGATCAATAAAATGAAGGTCAAACAAAACGAAATTGCATACCCAATGAATTTGTTCATGGCTTATTTCCACCTCCAATCTGTTTCCATCGGATGAATCATTGAATTAGTTATCCAGCTCATCTCACGAAGCGCGACGGGAAGCCATTGCATCAAATTGTATTGCAATTTCGCTGAATCAAATTGCACCGATGAGATGAAAATCTGGATTGTGAAACCAATAAACCGATCCCACACGTTTGGGGGAACGGTATCGCGATATGAAGTTGGTTCCTTCAGGCAACTGGACATTTCATGTTCGAGCCCAATTGCCATTTCACGCGAGATAAAAAAATATGAAATATTCTAACGATGAACAATACGAGGCAGCTTTTTGTCCATACCAAGGTGCCTGAGAGGCTCGGTGGCAATTTCTCATGAAATTAAGCCACCGTTTTCCTCGATTGCCGAAATAAAATGGTGAGTCATTGCCTTGATGATTGTTTTCTTCGTTGCCCACACGGGATTATTTATCAAACAGACAATACCGTTCGGAAACGGATCTTTGCTCCCACAAGCTCCATTTGATCCGATCGATTAGGAGGCCTTGACAAAAATACCTATCACTGGATTGTTGACCGCTGTTGTGCTCTCGGCAAAAATCCATTAGGATCTTCTGAGGAGAAGCCATAGTTCGAACCGCTGAGCTTACTGAGTGAATCAGGTGTCCTTGCGTCGATCGAGCAGCGCGCGGATCGGTCTGGTAAGGCTGGCGATCAACGAGACGATGGCCATGATCGGCTGCTCAATTTTTTCCTGCACCATCTTCTCAAATTCATTGATGCGGGTGGCAATTTGTTTGAGCTCATCGACACCTTTTTCGAGCTTGGTCACCTGCAATTGAATCGATTGAGTAATGCGTTTGACATCATTAAAAATAATCGTCAAATCATGAGAGATCGGTCCAATATGCTGACGAGCTGTATCGAGAAATTTTTCAGCTTCTTTTGCCGTTCGTCTGATTTGCACCAGAGCAATCAACAATCCGATGACAAAGACCACGATGAAAAAGGCAATAACAGCCACGCTGATTTCTATGATCATTTTGCGACCTTCCTGCCACAAGTTGGATTAACCCATGCTGATTCTGAATAATGAGCATGGATCGAAACGTTATTTTCGTTTGTCCTTATCGACCTTCTTTTCGACCTCTGCCACAACAGTTTCGCCGCGATGTGTTACTTTATCGACCCATTTTTTACCTTCTTCGATGATCTCTGTCGCCTTGGCCTTCGCTTCTTCCAATTTTTGCTCGGCGTCTTGCTTCAACTGCTCCGCTTTTTTCAATCCTTCACTCCACCATTGTTCGGTCTTCTCTTTGGCCTCAGAGTAGAGCAATTCGGCATCCTTCTTTAATTCTGATGATTTTCGTTTGATATCCTCGCGCAGTTCGCGGCCGCTTTTTGGGGCAAAAAGCAGCGCCAAGCCAGCACCGATCAATCCGCCAGCTAGCATCCCCTTGAAAAACGATTCCCATGAGAATTTTTTTTCTTCGTCCATATCAGCCTCCTTCACATGTTTAGGTAATGGTTAATTCGATTTTGCATGCGTTTTATGAATTGCCAATGTCAAAAATTAATGATATTCATATCGCCAAACATTTATAAACAAGACTCTTTCAGAGACACCCAATTGAATATCGCAGCACCTTCAAAATCTGCATGATTGAATTAACCTAGCACTTATGCTGTTTTATTAGATCAAATCGATCTAAAAACTGACCTCAATCTACAATAAAATTCCCATAAAGTCAAGAATTTTTCTGTCCCGTCAATAAAAAGCGCTTGCAAAACGCTTGCTAAATTATTACATTCAATATAGATTTGTTTTTTTATTTTTGAGCTATGTTAAGCGAAAGGAGTGAGGGAAGGAATGCTGAGTTCAGCAATGGGGACAAAGGGCAGTTTAGGCATTCTGGTTGGTGGGGGTCCAGCGCCTGGCATCAATGGGGTTATTGCCGCTGCGACGATCGAGGCACGAAATGCGGGGATGAAGGTCATTGGCATCATGGATGGTTTCGAGTGGTTGCAGAGGGGAGATATTGAACATACAGTAGAACTTGAGATCAAAGATGTCTCGCGAATTCATTTCACTGGCGGTTCAATCCTGCGTACCTCTCGCGCCAATCCAACTAAAAATGAAACCTTGTTGCGCAACACATTGGACGCAATGAATCGTCTCGGGCTCAATTATTTGATCACTATCGGAGGGGACGATACAGCAACCTCTGCTTATGAGCTCGCCAAAAATGCCAAGGGACAATTGCGCATTGCTCATGTGCCAAAAACTATTGATAACGATCTTCCGCTGCCCAAAAATTTGCCCAGCATCGGTTACGAAACGGCCCGGCACATTGGGGTAAAATTGGTGGAAAATGTCATGGAAGATTCTCGGTCCACCAACCGCTGGTACATTGTGGTGACGATGGGGCTAAAGACCGGTCACTTGACACTTGGCATTTGCAAGGCGGCTGGGGCCACGCTGGCGATCATTGGTGAGGAATTCCATTCAGAAAGAATCAGCATTCGTAATGTCTGCGATATGTTAGAAGGTGCCATGATTAAGCGGAAGGTCATGGGCCGCACCGATGGAGTGGTGCTGATCGCTGAAGGGATCGCTACTCGTTTCAACGAACCCGAACTCCGAAGCCTTCCCGACGTCACTCTTCAGTATGACGATTACGGTAATATTCATCTCTCGGAGATTGATCTTGGCAAAATTATAAAAACAGAAATCGAGCGGCGACTGGCTGCGCGCGGTGAAAAAGTCCGCCTCATTGAGATGAACATCGGCTATACCCTGCGCTGCGCTCCACCAATCCCCTTCGATTGCGAGTACGCCCGGGACCTTGGCTATGCAGCGGTCCATTTTTTAATTGATCCACAATTCGAGGATCAAAGCTGCGCCATGATCTGTGTCGATGCTGGTAAGCTGGTTCCCATTGAGCTGGCATATCTAATCGATCCAATAACCGATCGGATTCGGCTGCGCGCTGTGGACACTAAGACTGACTCCTTCGCTGTGGCCCAAAAGTATATGATCAAACTCAACAAAAGCGATTTTGAAGAGCCAGACCAACTCCTTGCTTTATCCAAAGCTGCGAAAATGACACCCGAGGCATTCCGAAACAAGTTCGAATATCTGGTGATATAATCATGGCTCATACATCCAGCAGATGTAGCGCTTATCGGAATCGATGAATTGAATAGATAGCATGATGCTGAATTTGATAATAGAGCACGAAATTTGAATTGATGCGCATTGAACAAATTGTGCAAATGCGAATGTTGCTCCTGTGGATGGAAGACTATTTTAGTTCTGATAAATAGCAGGCCAACAGATGCCAGTCCGCCAGCTTTGCCATTAGCGTCAACCTGAGAGCATTATGTCATTCTGAGCGACTACGGAGAGAGAAGAATCTGCTGATTTCGCGAAAGAATGTGGATAAATTGAAGGGATTCTTCTTCGCTTCGCCGCTCAGAATGACAACATCTCCACAAGTATTCGCTTGGGTTGACGTCAAAGACCAGCTTTGTGGGGGACACAATATCCGTATCAAAAACTGTTTCCATTTTGCTGAACTCTGAAACATGAAATTTTCTAAGGAGGAACGAAAGGCGAACATGAAAAATAAGAGATCGATACTCGCGGTTGTAGTAGCTTTAGCGTGGTTTGCTGGAACATCAAATGGAATCAGCCAACAGTCAAATGTAATTCCAGATACTGTGCTGAAAATCGTTCAACAGTTAGAGCAAAAATACCAGCCTGATCGTCGCATCTCGCGGTTCGATGTCCAAGTTCGATGGGAAGGGGACAAGATGGTGATCTTTGGGGAGACTATTACCGAAGAGGGTAAGACAGAGTTGTTACAGCGGCTAGCGAGTGAAACCAGCTATCAATTTCTGGATAGCCTGGTCACATTGCCCGATTCCACGGTAGCCGGCAAACCGTATGGGATCGTCCGTATCAGCGTCGCGCAGTTGCGCCGGCAGCCCGATGAAGCACATGAGATCGTAGACCAGGCGATGATGGGTAGCGAAGTCCGCATATTGAAGATCGAAAAGCGATATTGGGCGTTCTGTCAGCTCGATGACCAGTATCTCGGATGGATGACCATCAGTTCTCTCGTGACTGGCGATTGGCAATTGATCGAACGCTGGAGGCAAGCTGAAAAGCTGATCGTAACCGCCAATTATGGTCAAATCTGGGAAAAGCCTTCAGATAAAAGCGTGCGCTCGGTGAGCGATGTGGTGCGCGGGAATCTTCTCATCCAGCGAGGCAAAAAGCGCGGTTGGTATCACGTGGAATTGCCTGACGGAAGGTCAGGTTATATTCGGGCTTCCCTCGCGACACCTGCAAAATCGTTTTTCAACGCAATAAAAAATCGCTCTGTCAACGATGTTATCACTACGGCCTATCAATTTATCGGTCTCCCATATCTTTGGGGCGGCCGCTCGACAAAAGGGTTCGATTGTTCAGGTTTCACTCAAACCGTGTTCAAACTGAACGGAATTGATTTGCCCCGTGATGCCAATATGCAGGTTAAGGTGGGAGAGCCAGTGGCTCTGGATGATTCGCTCGCACATTTGAGACCTGGAGATTTGCTATTCTTTGGAAAAGATATAGATCATATCATTCATGTAGGGATGTACATCGGCGATTCTCAGTTCATCCACTCGGATGGGATGGTGCGGATCAATAGTTTTAATCCGAAAGATGAAAATTATAGCTCTTATCGACGTCGGGGTCTGCAGGCAGCGCGCCGGGTGATCATCCAGCAGCCAACCCACGGCGGCAAGCCCCAAACGAACTGATGACAATCCGATGCGAATTCTGACTTAGATAAGTTCATCGTTTCAGTTCTCAACATTTCGAGAGAGGAGATCATTCATTGAACATAATTTCAATTGAAAATTTGAGGAGCGAATAACATGCTACTGAGCCGAAAACAATTTTTAAAAGCGACCAGCCAGGCGCTCATGGGCCTGGGACTGATGAATATTTCTTTTTTAAAGATGGGGAGAAAGCCAAAAAACAATGCAACCATAGGAGGCACAATGTTAGAATATAAAGTGAAACAGCTAAATTTGACCCATACATGGACCATCTCCCGCAATTCTGCTGACGTAAAAAACAATGTGTTCGTCCGATATACCCGGAATGGAGTCTTCGGCATTGGTGAGGCGGCACCGAACATCCGCTACAATGAGACCCCAGAAAGCACGATTGAATTGATTCAGAAAGCGATCCCAGTCGTTGAGCAATTTGATCCCTGGCATTTTGTCGACATGGGGTATGCAATTCGTGCGCTGGCTGAGGAACAGACAGCAGCAAAGTGTGCGATCGATATCGCCGTGATGGACTGGGTGGGCAAAAGTCTTGGCGTCCCATTATATCGCTATTTCGGATTGGACAAATCCAAAACGCCGATCACGACATTCAGTATTGGAATTGATACACCGCAGGTGATGCAGCAGAAGATTCGTGAAGCCGAGCAATTCCCTATTTTGAAAATTAAAGTGGGGCGCGATAATGATGAGGAAATTCTAAATGCGGTCCGTGCAGTGACTGATAAGCCGCTTCGTGTCGATGCCAATGAAGGCTGGAAAACGAAAGAGGAAGCCCTAGAAAAGATCCATTGGTTGGAGAAAATGGGTGTGGAATTTATTGAGCAGCCGCTGCCGGCAGCGATGTTGGAGGAGACCCGGTGGCTGCGCGAGCGCGTTACCATTCCCATTATTGCTGATGAGGCAGTGAAAAAAGCAGCAGATATCCCCAAATTGGCCACAGCTTACGATGGCATCAATATCAAGTTGATGAAAAGCGGCGGGATTCAAGAAGCGTTGCGCATGATCTGGATGGCGCGCTCGCTCGGTATGAAGGTCATGCTCGGATGTATGATCGAAAGCAGTTGTGCCATCGCGGCGGCAGCTCACATCAGTCCGCTGGTCGATTACGCCGATTTAGATGGCAATTTGCTGATATCGAATGATCCGTTCCGCGCTGTGATTGTGGATCGCGGACGGATGATCCTCCCAGATAAGCCGGGGTTGGGTTTGGAGGGCGAATTTTAGCTTTACAGCGATTGCGATGCGCCTGGTGCAATTGACTTTTGCGGGATAGGTGCAATCAACGCTTGTGCCAGGCGCCACCCATGGATAAAGGCTCAATAGAAACGTTTCAATTTCCCTTTGGCTTAAAAATAGGTCTGCTCCATTTCAAAGGGAGCTATCCGAAATTGGAATTTGAACATTTTTTCAATGAACTGGCCCCAAGAATTCGTAACATATCATGTTCACGAAATTCTTAGCTCAATATTAGAGATACATTTTTCAATTTGAATCCTGAACTCCAGCATCCCTGTAACATGATCGCGAGAGTTTGATCAACCAAAATTTTTCTTGACATTGTAAGAAAAAATGCTATTTTAGTCATCGAAGCGGTCAGGTCAAATGAGTTGATGAACCGATCGGACTTCGCATCCCTCCATTGTACATGATACAGCCAGCCGGTAAAGCTTTCAGATCAATGGTTCATCAGAAATTTGGCCTCAGGAAGCATCAATTCTGATCAGTATTTGTCGTCATCATCAATCTTCTCATCCTTCGCTCGGCAGCAACTCGTTTTTATATGCTCTATCGCAATCCAATATGCAAAAAGGAGTGGTGACATGGCAAATTTTTCGAAGATGGTCAAACTTAAAGATGATACCAACGTGTTGCTACGATTGATGGTCGAATCGGATTTGGATCAGCTATGTGAGTTCTATCGTTCCATTCCCGAGTCAGATCGACTTTTTCTGAGGATCGATGTGACGGATCGAGGCAATGTGGAGCGCCGGTTTGGCCGATTAAATTACGATATTGTCTATCCAATCCTGGCTTTGGTGGACAATCGGATCATCGGCATTGCTACTTTATTTCGCGCCGAATTTGGCTGGAAAAGGAACCTGGGCGAGGTGCGCGTGTTGATCGCACCAGAATTTCAGCGGAAAGGATTAGCCACGATTTTCATTCGAGAATTGTTCTTTCACGCGCTCAAAGCAAAAATTTATAAGCTGCAAGCGGAAATGATCGACAATCAGGAGTCGGCTATTGCTGCGTTCGAGCGATTGGGGTTTCGGGAGGAAGCAAGGCTAAAGAAGCATGTAACCGATATTCGCGGTCGCCGCCGCGATTTGGTGATCATGACGCTGGATATCGAAGATTTCTGGTACCTCATTGAAGATTTCGTCGAGAGCCGCGATTTTCGAATTCATTGATCGCTTGTGCTGGAAGTCATTATCTTTAAATCAATACCTTGCTCATTGAATTTGAAAGGTGGGATGTTCGCTCTGATAGCAGCAGAATCGTAGCGTGAGATTATTCGTGGGAACGCTCGACCAAATAACAATTTCTAATGGGCAAATAGTGACCGATCGCCAGTTTCTCAGAGAATAAACTTCCCGTGAAAATTAGAAAGGAGCAAAGCCATGGTCCAACGGCCCAATATTGTTCGGGGCATTCCGATGCTGTTGGTCCGCGCTATGCCAACCATATTATACTATGGCCGTTACTCAGGGCTACAGCCGAAAAAGGACGTTAAAAGCTATTTTGAGCAATACGTTCATTATTTGGCGCAGGCCATTGAATTAATGGGTCAGGCGATGGAGGACCCTTCGCTGTCTGGCACTGCGGAGCAAGCGCATCAGCTAAAAATGATCGCAACCAACCAAATTGAGTCCGCGCTGTTTCAGCTCTCGCGGACGCTATCAGGAATATTCTCCACTAAAAAAGAATTGACCCGAGAGAAATATGAGAGCCCAGGCGGCGCAAAGGAGCAGTTGGCAAGATTGTTTTGTTCATCAGTTTCCAGACCGCGCATCGCCGTGGTGGATACCAACAACGAGCTAGAGTGGGTTGAGAAATTATGCCTCACCCTTCGTGAAAGCTGCCTGTACGAAGCGCATAAAACTTATTCCAATTCAGAACATTATACGGACGATATCCTTGGCAGCGATTTTATTCTCTTCGCTTCGGCAGCTCCCCAGCATATTCATGAGGATGTCCAGGCGCTGAAAAATTATCAACGCCCGGGGCTGGTATTAGGTCAACTGACCAAAAATGAAAAAGTTGATCAACAGACCATTCGCAATGGGGCCTGGCTGCGAGGCCGCGGGTATGACGTGATCTTTAAACTGTTCTCCCCGTTGCGGCTCTTTACATCAATCGATAAGATTTACGTTCGGTTTTTAGCGCAACGCTGATCAAGCGCAAACAGAGACGGGTCTATCAAATACGGAATGTCAAACACAATATTCTAAACCACATTCATCTTTAACTTTTGATTCGGAGGAAGCATTTTTATGACCGTTGCTAAGGCCATCTGTCTTGTAGCGACTGTAGTGGGTATCTTAATCATCAGTTTTCCAGCTCTATTTCCGATGAGCGGGACCATATCGTCGATCATTTCGGCGGCGAGTGCGGTGCTGGTTGCTGTTGGCTCATATTTTTTTGCTTATTTGGGGCAAGGTGAAAAGATCGAAAAAATGGAGAAAAAGCATCAGCATAATATAGAGGTTCTGCAATCACAAATTGCAGATACTGGTTTAGATTTTTTTATCAAGCAATATGCAGAAGATTTGGTAGAGGTTCGTCTCATTCAGGATACGCTGAATGACATTTTAAAATACACTCAGGAAGAACCGATCAACGGCGAGGCGATCAAACAAGCGCTGCTGGGCATTCGGAGGCTGCATTTCAAAGGATTTCTTTCAAAGGCGGGGGAATTGCTCCATGCCGGTGGGCATGTGGAATTATTGAATCGGTTTTTGGGGCATTTGGAATCGATCCTCCACTCCCATCGCGAAATTCCCGATTCGCTCCGGGAGGAAATTCAACAGTTGAGAGAAATTCGGGAAACAGGGAAAAAGCGGTTGGCATGATCTATTGATCACGCTAAAAAATGAACAAATCAATGGCACGTGAATGCTATTTTTAGGGGGAGAAATTTCAATTTGACCATGTCACACATCATTTCCGGGAAAAACCCCGTCATCGAAGCCCTGCTGGCGGGACGACCGATCAACAAGATTTTTGTGGCCAGCAATATTAAATCCGGCTTGGATGCAAAACTTGTTCAATTAGCTCGTCGGCAGGGTATTCCAGTGCGGGAGGTCGATCGAAAGAAGCTGCAGGAACTGGCTGGGCATGAGAACACCCAAGGTGTGGTGGCTGTGTTGCTTGAGTATGGGTACAGCAGCGAGGAAACGATCTTCGAACGGGCGGCTCAGCGCCAGGAGCTGCCATTGATCGCGGTGCTCGATGAAATTCAGGACCCCCATAATTTGGGCGCCATAATTCGTTCGGCTGAGGCCTTTGGCTTTCATGGCGTGGTGATCCCCAAAGATCGCTCGGCCGGCCTGAGCGATACCGTGGCGAAAACCTCGGCCGGTGCCGTCGCTCATCTGCCGATCGTTCGGGTCACCAACCTGGCGCAGTGGCTGGAGAACATCAAGAGCCAGCAGATTTGGGTTGCTGGCGCCGATCAGCAGGCCGAGGTCAGTTTGTTTCATGCTGATCTGAATCGGGCGCTGGCGGTGGTCATCGGCAGCGAGGGCAAAGGCCTGCGGCGACTCGTGCGGGAGCGCTGCGATTTTCTGGTCCGCATCCCGATGGCGGGGCAGATCAACTCATTGAACGCCTCAGTGGCCGCCGCGCTGATTTTCTGCGAGGCAAGAAAACAGCGCGGATCAAACCCGTAATTGTTCCCGGCCTTAAACGATACTTCTCAATCGCTCGATCTCCTCGGCCAGGGCAGATTTCCCGTCGAAAGTCGCCACATCGGCGCTGAATGATGGGTTCAATTTCTTGACGAATGCAAGGCTCTGAGTGAAATCACCCAGGGCAAAATAGCAGGCCGCAATAACGAGATAGAGGTCTTTATAGCTGAGATTCCGATCGTGCGCGAACAGGTAATTTGAACTCAGACTCAGCGTTTTGTTGGCGCTGGAGATTGCTGAGCTATATTGCTTTTGCGCATAATAGACAAATGCCAGCCCTGCATGGACATCGACTAAAGAGGCATCGAGCGAGATCGCCTCATTAAAATTGAGAACCGCTGAAGACAAATTGGTCAATCGGGCATAGCACCAGCCAGCTCCACAATAGGCTTCGGCCGAAGTTTCGTTCCGTGAGATCGCCTGCTCAAATTTTTGCACTCCTAAAGTGTAATTGCCAGCTTCAAATTGTTCCCATCCGGCTTGGATTAATTCAGCGATCTGGCCATCGGAAATGTCGGTTCCGTGCTGAACTTCACATCCAATTATGCCCCCCAAACAGACGATGATTAAAAATATCCAAATTTGTCGCATAGATTTCAGCTCCTTCCCGCTACTTCACTAGCACCATTTTTCGATGCTCAGAGTATTTACCAGCCTCGATCGCATAAACATACAGCCCAGAGGCTACGGGTTGCCCATGATAATTGGTGCCGTCCCAGAAAAAGTGATGATCTCCAGCTTGCTGCGCCCCATCGAAGAGCACCTTCACCAATTCGCCATTCAAATTGAAAATCTTCAGCTTGACATGAGCTTCCTCTGGCAATCGATAGGCGATAGTCGTTCGAGTGTTAAAAGGATTCGGGTAGTTTTGCAGCAATTCGAACCTCTCTGGTAGTGTTGGGTTCGGTGGTGACTCTGGGTCATAAAATAGCCGAAATACCCCCAGCCGGTCAATGCTCGCAGATACGATATTATTAGCTGGGGCAATGGTGCAACTCAGCCTGTGCCAGGTGCTATCTTTCAATTGATAGATGGCGAGACGGGATTCATCCCAGCCCCCTATTGCGAGATCCTCATAAGTGAGCGTCAATGTCGCAGGTGTCGCAAAATGATAATCGGCTGGGCCAATCCGATAGGCTGGGCCAATGGCATTTGGCTCGTTATCGGTAGCGAGATCATTGAGCGGGATAATGGTGAAATAGCAGTCTTTCAAAAGACTATTTTGAGCTACGCTCAAGTTGGCTTGATCAAACTGAAAGCTCGCGGGCATGCCAGCTCTGAGCAGCTTCACGCCGAAATATTCGGTGAGGGTTGTGCTGGATCCCCCTAAAACCGTAGCAGTAATTTTGAGCGTTGCTGTTCCGCTGGTTACAAATTGATACTCACCTTTGAATATCCGCGGCTCGATAGGGTTCATGGTGATGCTACTGATCGGGGCACTGCCGAGCTGGATTGTGGCTGTGGGATTTCCCACCAGATCGTATTTCGATATCAAATAGAAGTCGATGTATTGGGACAAAGCTGGGTTCTGAAAAATTGAAACGGTGAACTGTTTTTCTGTTAATTGGCCGGTGATAAATTTAAAAGAGGATCGAGCATCAATTTTGCCGTAGCCCCATTTGTTATTGGGAACGGTCTGCGTATTAACATCGGTCCTTGGGCTGGCGATGATCGCCTGCCGGATCTGGTTGGGAGTGAGCTGTGCATTTTTTTGGAGCATGAGCGCGATGAGGCCGGAAACGTGCGGTGCGGCGAAACTGGTGCCTTTGGAAACAGCGTGTTTGCCATCCTGACAGATATAGCCATTTGGCAAGCTGTTATTCCCAGTTTTAAAGATCGAGTATTCGCTGGATGGGCTCGCATCGGCCGAGTAGCTGGCAGCGATCATCTCGCCTGGGGCGCTGATTTCCGGCTTGGTCCGGCCATCTCGCGTCGGGCCGGGGCTGGAAAAGCTCGAGGCTTGACCAATCACTAAACTCGGGAAACCCACGGAATTGCCATCGAGATCGATCCAATTGCGTTTGGTGATATAGCTGCCAACCGTGATGGCATAAAAGGCGGTTCCCGGTGTGCCTAAAATCATTGTGGGGTCGATGTTGGACGTTAGCTTCACATCTTCCATTGAGGCGCCAGCCAGCCAAAGATCGAACCGACCGGCTGAACCGATGACTGTGATCTTCCATTCCCCAGATTTTGGCGGTTTATTGGCATCGAAATCATAGATCTGGATCAAAATCTGTTTATCCCCATTGAGGTTGCTGGGGCCAGATTTGGCGTTGGAAATATAGATCGTTCCATCATCGGTTCTGAATGCGCCCTCACGACCACTGGAGATCGGTCCTTGAGTCGTTCCGCTCGGAGTCACGATCTTAACAGAGTAATTGTAGATCGCTTTGTACCAGCCCTCGAACACGATGTAATCGTCGATCTTGTCTGGCTTCGGTGTATAACTTGGGACTGAAAACCTTGTTTCGATCTCGCTAATACCAGCTCCAAAAGTCCCACTTGCGTGAATATTCTGGTCAGCCTCGTTACCAGCAGAAACCACAACCGCTTTGCAGCGGCCGTTCGGGGTGGTGAGCAAGTTATCAATCGCCTGCTCACTCAAATCCTTGCCATCGTGAGGTCCTTGGCTGCCGCCGAAACTCAAGTTAATTATATAAGGCCGATTCAACGCGCGGGCGACGCTGTCGACAAAAGCGATGCCATTCAAATAATCAGTTGTCTCGAAGTTAAAACCACCTGGCTCACGGGTAGCCTTGATGATGATCAGATCAGCTTCTGGCGCAACTCCCACATAGGTGCCAGCAGGAACACGATTGCCAAAGGCGCGACCGTTTCCAGCCGCGGTGCCAGCCACGTGAGTCCCGTGGCCAACCAAATCTTTGTGGTTGATTTGGCCAACCCCATTCAGCGCGTTATTGATCTGCGCTTCCGTGTACAGGGTTGTGCCCCATTTGAACGGACCATCCAATTGCCCGTCTCCGTTCACGTCCCCAGGAACGCTGAAATCCAGAATCGCGATGATACGCGTCGTCCCATCGGGCTTACGAAAATCCTGATGTCGCCAATCGATTCCAGTATCAATAATCCCGATAATAACCCCTTTTCCAGTAACGGCGTGCTGATTTCGCACCTCGGGGACACCGATCTCTGGTATACTGACATCATTATGAAGCTTCAGGACGCGAGAAGCCTGCAGGTAACGCACTTGAGGATGATTCGCCAAGGATTCAATCTGTTCCAAAGGAACCTGGGCGGTTACAATATCACCGATTCGGGATTGCACCAGAACGTCAAATTGGCTCAAGGTTATGTTATCCAGTGCAGTTTTGATCAATAAATTAAGGCGAGTCGCTTCTGGGAAATGGGAATGACCTGTGAGATGCTGATAGATCATTGCTCTGGTCTCTGGTTGTTCCATCATCAGCGCAATATAAGGGTCGATTTTGGCTGTGTTGGAGGAAGTGAACTCTTTCGACCATCCAGCACCTGCAGAGCTCACTAATCCGATAGCAACCAGATAAACAAGCACGCGAGTGATCATATTGTGACTCCTCAAAATTTCTGGATTTGCCCGGAGGAATCCGGGGGTTGAATTTTCAACTGTCGCGAGCCCTGAATGGATTCGACAAAGCGCATTTTCGCTAAATCATAAAGCGATCGGGCTGGCAACTTGGCAGTGTAAATTTGACCAATATTCGCCATGATCTCAATGCCTTGTTTCTTGAGCACCTCGCGATGAAGGTCAGTCAGTGGTTCGATTGATTTGAATACCACAGAGATTGTTTGATCCAATTGGCGCTGTTCGTGCAACGCTTTCACTTGTAACCGCAGGTCAGCATCGAGCTTCTGCTCAACCTCTGGATCCCGACACGATTGAATCGCGGTGAAAATCATCAGAAGCAGAGCTATTGATATTGAATGGGGGGAATTCACTGTCTGTCACCTCCAATAGGTTTGTATTCGTAAGCTTGGTAGTGAGGCTCGCCAAAAAAGCAAGCATCACCTTACAAAGCTTTAAACAATTTCTAAGGAAGAAAGATTCAAAGATGGGAGAAAATACCAACAAGATAAAAATTAAAAAAACGCGCCAATGGCCGCTATGCTATGCATGGCATACTTTGCCCAAGACCTGGTTATGTTCAAATCTGTACTAGATGAATATAGACATACTTTTATCAATTTCAAAGGAAAATTTATGAAATGTTTTTTGATTTATGAAGCAAATGCTGACTTGCGATCTAGGCCATGGAAGAATAGCAAGGAGACAAAAATCATGATCGACATATCATCGTAACAAGAATCACAGATTATCGGAGATGAGATAAGAGAATCATTTCTTGTTTTTGAAACATGATAAGATCCTTCGTTATGAGCCCCTGCATTAAAAATAGTCTGCAAAATTTGGGAGATACGATAGGATTATTTTTGGAATTGGTATGGTGTTGGTATAATTAGTTTTTTTAAAAGCGGAGATAAAGATAATTGAATCGAAGCTGTGGGGATAACGGTTGCTGTTGTGAACTGGCTACCAAGCGACAGAGATTTTCCAGCGTTGACCAAAAGGGCCGTTAATGAATACATATCCTTTTTCCCTGCCATGGCGATAAATAGCAGCAAGGTCTTTTGCTATTTGAATGGTCGTTTTTTTGACTTGTTCAACTTGGCCGTGCTGAAATAGTCGCGCCATCTTCATCGGATCGGTTGGGCGCTTTATTTCAAGCGTGCTGAACAACAGATCGTCGAGCTCGGTCTTGCGGCCGATCTTTCGAGAAACTTCATCCAGCATATCGATTCGTTCAATTCGATTTAAATCGAAGCTTTGATAGCCAGCCAAGAGGCGAAACACGAACTTTTCAAGGTGACAGCCGACGAGCCGGTGGGCAGCGGTAAGAATGTCGATGCATGCCATGATCTCAGCTTCAGAATAGACCGAAATTCGATCCCTTTGATAATCGTACAGCGCCACAAACGCAATCCCCATGCGGGAAATGTTTTTCTTGCCTCCTACATCTTCATAGGTCCTCTGTGGCTGCGCTTGAATGACATAAACTGTGCTGTTTTGCTGGCTGGCAGCCTTCGACAGCTCGCTGCAGCTAATCATACTTGCTTCTGGTAAATTCGATAGGTCTTATAAATCTTCGCTCCGATATTGCGAAGCGCTGTGTTCATTGGGTCGTTGTTTTCCAAAATCCAGGAAAATTCACCCCAATGATAACCTTTGGCAATCCCGCGACGATAGGTTTCCAAATAAAAAACCGAATCAATCCCTTTGCCTCGATACTCTTGAATGACACCCATAATGATGACCCGCAGTCGGTTAATTTTTCGACTATGGTATAAGAGCTTGAAAATGCCGAATGGAAAAAGCCGACCATTCAGCTTGATCAACGCCTGATTGATATCTGGAACAGCGAGCGAAAATCCGACCGGCCTGCCATCGACCTCTGCAAAAAATACGATATCAGGATCGATGATGGGTTTCAATTCCTCGGCAATATAATCGATCTCATGATCGGTTAACGGCACAAACCCCCAATTTTTCTCCCAAGCGTGGTTGTAAACATATTTGACTTTTTCGATCTCTTGTTCCAGGTTTTTCTTATTAATAGTTCGAAACGTGACCTGGCTCCGACATTTGATCCGTTCCACTACGCGGATCACGCGGTCTGAGATCGGCGTATTTTTATCCATGCAATATGCCCAGAGGTCCATGGCTTTGGTAAAACCATATCGCTCGAGATAGTCTTTGTAGTAAGGGGGATTATGAGCCATCATGATAACTGGCGGCGTATCGAAACCGTCGACCAAAAGGCCACACACCTCGTTCTGGGAATAATTTTCTGGGCCACGGATATAATCCAAATTCTTTTCTCGGGCCCAATCCATAACCCGATCCAGCAGCGCTTGCGCGACCGCATAATCGGGCACGGTTTCAAAAAAGCCGAAAAATCCAACGTTTTCGTGATGCACTTCATTATGACGATTGTTCAAAATCGCAACGATTGTCCCAACGGCCTCTTTCCCACGACGGGCGATGAAAAAATCTGCACTGGAGTGTTCAAAGAATGGATGCTTTTTTTTGTTGAAGGTTGCTTTCTGTTGGCTGATCAGCGGCGGCACCCAATTCGGATCTCCTTTGTATATTTTCCAGGGCAGCAGAATGAAATCTTTCAGATCTCGTTTGGATACGACCGGATGAACACTAATTTGATCGGGCATCATCTTTCTCCTTCAAGGTTAATCAACCAAGTCCGAGCGTTTGAGTTGCCGATTGAAAAACGACCGAAGACGCCAACCCGATTGGAAACCCAAGATACAACAGCTCAAGAAAAAGTGGCGGGCTACCTGGAGCCCCGCCACCGATTTATGGGGATCTTTATTGTTTATGGTCAGATCTGCAAATCATTCTTTAAATCATTTTTTGGTGTAACATCATCAGGCAATTACACCGCTTAGTTTCCCGACTTTATAGAAAGTTTCTAACACATAATCCAGCTCTGCATCAGTGTGGGTGGCCATGTAGCTGGTTCGGATCAACTGGCGCCCAGGTTCTACCGCTGGGCTGATTACTGGATTAGCGAACACCCCGTTCTCATATAACAACTTCCAGAAATAGAACGTCTTCATGTCATCGCCGATGATGATGGGGATGATCGGTGTTTCGGAGAGGCCGGTGTCATACCCCATTTCGGTGAGCCCTTGTTTCATTTTTCGGGTATTTTTCCAGAGCCGTTCCAAGCGCTCTGGTTCTGCGATGAGGATATCCACGGCTTTGCTTACAGTAGCCACGGCGGATGGGGGCATACTGGCGGAGAAGATGAATGACCGCGCATGATGTTTAATGTAATCGATGACTTTGCGCTCCCCGGCAATGAATCCGCCGATCGAAGCAAAGGATTTGCTGAATGTTCCCATGATGAGATCGATATCGTCTGTTAACCCAAAATGCTCGCCAGTTCCGCGGCCCGTCTTTCCCAAAACGCCGCACGAATGGGCATCGTCTATCATGATGCGGGCATTGTATTTTTTGGCCGCTTTGACAAGCTCGGGCAATTTAACTATATCGCCTTCCATGCTGAATACTCCGTCGGTAACGATCAGATGGCCGCTCGAATCGCTACCATTCTTGCTCAATTGCCGCTCCAGATCTTCCATGTCGTTATGCTTGTAGCGGACGACCTTACCAAAGGTTAAACGGCAGCCATCGATAATACTGGCATGGTTGGCCCGGTCACTGAAAATGATATCGTCCTTGCCAACGATCGCTGAAATCGTGCCCTGATTGGTTTGAAACCCAGTGGAGAAAACCAGCGCTGATTCTTTGCCAACAAAATTGGCCAATTTCTCCTCCAGCTCTTCATGAAGCGTCAATGTGCCATTGAGATAGCGGGATCCAGTGCATCCCGACCCAAATCGTTCCAATGCCTCGATCGCTGCTTGTTTGACACGAGGGTCTTGAGTGAGACCAAGATAGTTGTTCGAGCCGATCATGACGAACTGGCGACCATCAATCATCACGCTCGAGCCAGCTCCAGATTGGATCGCTTTGAAGTAAGGATAATAACCCTGAGCTCTGGCTTCATCCGCTCGGGTAAACTTATAGCATTTTTCAAATAGGTCCAATTCCTCTCTCCTTATTCAAGTTCATCCTGATTTAAAAATTTTTGACCACAAATATATAAATGATTTTCAAATTTGTCAAATAAAATTTTCAGCTCGGCGAAATTTGCCAGCGCCTTCGCTGAATCTAATACCAGACAGATTTGTGCCAAGGTTGTTAGAGATACTGTGAAAATCTCGAATTCTCGGTTCCGTAGAAGCAAAATTTTCTCTTGTTGTTTGGAAGGTAGTACAATTCACTGGGAACAAAGTGTCTGGGAATGATTTAAATCCTTTGACGTTGCGTTCGATGAAATTTAGTGAAAAATTTAACATACCATTTTCTAGGGAGCAAAATGAGAGCACTGATTTCCGGAGCGAATGGATTTATTGGCAGTCATCTGGTGGAGCGATTGTTGCAGGAAGGGTATGAAGTGAGATGTTTGGTACGAAAGACCAGTAACTTGCGATGGATTCAAGGATTGCCCGTTGAATTAGCCATCGGTGATCTCTCGGATGTGACAAGTTTAGCACCTTTCGTAAAGGAAATCGATTACATTTTCCATTTGAGTGGAGCGCTTCGCGCCACTACTGAATCTGAATTTTTCCAGGTCAACCAAATTGGTACACGGAATCTGCTCGAAGCCTGTCGCATGAGCTGCCCCAATTTGAAACGGTTCGTCTACATTTCAACCCAAGCTGCGGCTGGGCCGAGCCGGAGCGGCGATCCAGTGAAAGAACAGGATGAGCCCCGTCCCATCTCCCTTTATGGCAAGAGCAAATTAATGGCGGAACAGGAGGTGGCACAATTTCAGAACTATTTTCCGACCACTATCGTTCGGCCTCCAGCGGTTTATGGGCCCCGCGATGACGATCTGGTAATGCTGTTCAAATACATCAAGTTTGGCATTAAGCCGCAAGTCGGCTTTGCCGATCGATTTTTGAGTATTATTTATGTGGCTGATCTTGTCCAAGGCATTCAGCTTGCTGCCGAGCGACCAGAAGCGCAGAATCAAATTTATTTTCTTGCCAATGAGGCGCCAATCAGTTGGCTGGAATTGGAAAATGCCATTGCGAACGCGATGGGCAAACATGCGGTGACGATTCGTTTGCCTGTTTTGGCCCTCGATTTCGCTGCATGGCTAAGCGAGGGATTTGCTAAGGTGGTTCGTCACCCCGCCATTCTTAATCGCGATAAAGCCATGGAAATGAAACAGCGCTTCTGGGTGGTCGATACGTCGAAAGCCAAACAGCAACTTGGTTTCGTCGCTGCAACGCCCTTAGAGATCGGCCTTAAAGAGACTTATCAATGGTATCGACATCAGAACTGGTTATGAGATGAACTTCATTGCAGATGTCATGCTGGGGCGATTGGCCAAGTGGCTCCGCATCCTGGGATATGATACGCTCTACGATTCTCAAGCAACAGATGATGACTTATTTTTTCGAGCGCATCAGGAGAAGCGGATCTTGCTGACCCGCGACGCAAATCTGGCGGGAAGAATGAATCCGCAGTTTTGCTTGTTCATTACAGAGGCAGATGTCCGCAACCAAGTGAAGCAGGTGATCGATCGTTTTCATTTGGATACAGAATCGTTCGTATTTACGCGCTGTACGATCTGTAATGAGCTGGTTGCTCCAATATCGAGGGAGCTGACCGTTGGCCGAATTCCTGAATTCGTTTATCAATCGATTCACGAGTTTTATTATTGCCAGCGTTGCGATAAGATCTATTGGCCTGGCAGCCATATCAAACATGTTCGAGAACTATTGGCTCAATTAAAAAAGGATTAAATTATGCCAGATCCCGAGGAATTAGAACAAGAGCAGCGCAACATGCGGCTATTAAGAGCAATCGTCGATCTTACGGCTGCGATTTTGCGCCAGGGCAACTTGACCACTCCCGAAGCGATCGATTTAATTCAAGCCACTCGAAAACGGGTGCTTGAGTTGTTCCCTGGAAAAGAAGATGCGTATGATTTGATATACCGTCCCAAATTCGAACGGATTATTCGAGAGCGGCTCAATGAGAATTAGGGAGATCAAATCCGCCAGCTCAACGACTGGTTAGTTCTCCAGAAATGATTGGACAGATCTTGGTTTTTTAACTTTATAGGATATCTTGCATATAAAAAAGCCGACAGAGATTGACTGCCGGCTTTTTTACATGCATGACGAGAAAAATTACTTCCCCAGCGCCTCTTTCAGCCCCGGAATTTGCTCAGCACCGCTCGGCACTTGAATGGAAGATCCCTTGAAATCATTTCCGATAGGTTGCGCCCTTCCACCAAGATGCTGCGCAAGGAATTGTTCAGCGACGGCGTTAAATGATAGGCGGTTTTCCGGCCTTGCAAAGCCATGCCCTTCATCGGAATAGAGCACATAGGTCACAGGAATATTTTTCTCTTGCATTGCTTTCACGATCTGATCGGATTCGCTTTGCTTGACGCGCGGATCATTGGCTCCCTGTCCGATCAAAAGCGGCTTTCGGATGCGGTCGACATAAGTGAGGGGCGATCGGGAATCGAGGAATTTCCTGCCCTCCTCTGTTCGGGGATCACCGACGCGAGTGGCCCAAAGATCCATCATCGGCTTCCAATATGGCGGTATGGTTTCTAACAGGGTGCGCAGGTTCGATGGCCCAACTATATCCACCCCGCATGCGAAGACTTCTGGTGTAAAAGTTAAACCAACCAGCGTCGCATAGCCGCCATAACTTCCCCCCATAATAGCGATCTTGTTTTTATCGGCTATGCCTTCGGCGATCGCCCAATTGACCGCATCGATCAAATCATCATGCATCTTGCCAGCCCATTCAAGATTCGAAGCGTTGATAAACTCCTTGCCGAATCCGGTCGATCCGCGATAGTTCACGCTCAACACCGCATAGCCCCGATTGGCCAGCCATTGATGATAAGGATTGTATCCCCATGAATCGCGCGCCCAAGGCCCGCCATGGACAAATAGCACCATCGCTAAGGGAGCATTCGGACGCGCGTTCTGATCTGGATCGGTCCAGTGGGGCAATGTTAAATAGCTGACTAAATTAAGTCCATCTCGCGACGGAATGATCACTGGATGAATCTTTGATAACTTCACTCCCTCCAAATCGCGCCGATTGGTAAACATGAATTTTGCCTTTTTTCGGCCACGATCATATAGATAATATCGGATGGGGCCATTGTCAATTACATAAGAAACGGTCCAGAATTTATCGTCCATGGTCCGGCCAGTAATATTTATGTCACCATCAGTAACAGATTTGAGGTAATCCAGGTCTTTTTTAATTTTGGGATCAAGGACCTTCCATTCCCTCCTTAGATATTCAACCGCAACTGCCTCGATCGTCTTCTCGGTGGGATGCATCATGATATTGCTAATATCCGCCTTTGGGTCTTCAGCGATGACTTTCTTTTCATTGGTCGTTAAATCGACTGCGGTCAGCGCTGCGGTATTGCGTCCACGGCTGTCGATCATATAAAGCAAATTGCCGGTTTTATCGAAGTCGACCAGGCTAGTGGTCATCATATCTTCCATGGGGATTTTGTCGAATGGTATCCATCCACCCTGACCATCTGGCATGAACAATTCATTGCCGCCGTCTGATGTCATCCGGGAGGCGAACCGGATCTTGTAATCATCATCAGTCTCAAAGCCGAGAAAACCATCATTCCGTTGAATAAGCTGCATAGCTCCAGTCAAAATGTTGAGTCGATAGATATCATGAAACTGGGCATCACGATTATTGAGCCCAATGAGGATTTCATCAGCAAATTTGTGGCTAACATGTTGAACCTGAGCTCTGGGCCGAAGCAGCTTACCGTTTGGCAAGGTCAAAGGTTTCCCATCTGGACCAGGGATTTCCTCGAAGGGAGTTAGGTTTTTATCTTCTTTGGTGAGAATGTTAACAGCATGCACCTGCCAATTTTCGTCGCCGGCCAGATCCTGCAAATAAATAATATGATCATTGGTGTAAGCCCAAAAATAGGTCCGAATTCCCCTGATGGTATCTTTTGTGACCACGTAAGCTTTGCTTGGCTCAGTCGATGGAGCGACCCAGACATTAAGCACATTATTGACCGGAGCAAGAAAGCTGATATACTTACCATCCGGACTGATTTTCAGAGATGCTTTTTCCGGATTACCAAATAGCACATCACGGGATATAAGCTGGACCTCTTTGCCTTTTGGCTGACAGCTCATCAGCAGCACCATGATGCCCAGGCAGGCGAAAAGCAAAAATCGCGTTTTTCTCATTTCATTCCTCCGTCGGTTTGGTGATTAAAAATTTTTATCATCGAAAAATTGGATACAAGCTAAATTTGGGTCGATTAAAATAGAGACAAACACCGCTCATGTTACGGACTTTAGAGCCGGTAGTTTCATTCAAGTTTATCAGTTAGAAAAGCGCTTTATTGCATTTCATGTGGTTATTTCGTCTTGGCTAAAATCACAATTAAAACTATTTTTTCGAAAAAGAAAAAAAATAAGCTAAAGTTTCTGGCCTAAAACCACAGTCTTTTTTAACGACTTGACAACCCCCCGCTGGTAATGAATAGCCTCGAGATATACGATATAGATTCCCATACGACAAAGATGCCCATGATCGTCCCGGCCATCCCAAATGAACGAACTGGCTGTACCGCTTGGCTGATTATTGACGAGGAAACGAACTAACCGTCCGCGGATGTCGAAGATTCTAATATGAATGCGGGAGAGATTAAATGGCAACTGATAGGTAATAATGGTGACATCATCCCGACCATCGCCATCGGGCGAAAAAGGATCTGGAGCGATAGTGAGCTCAGCCTCGCTAGGAAGGATGTCGACAAAGACGCTATTGCGACGACCTGGAGTACCACCTTGGGATAGAACAACACAGGAACTCCAATTGCTGCTATCATTTGATGCAAGCAAGGGATTGATCCGCTCCAGTGAAACGCCCTTCTCGCCACCCCAAGATCCACGGTAGCTGACGGCATCAATAATATTCTTATTGGCGTCGTAGATGAAAATCTGATCCATATCATCGTTGAGCCGAGGAAGCGACTTGATGACGATCAAAGGACTCTGATTCAAATCAAAATAGTTGAGCAATGATGAGTCAGCACTAATAACGACGAAGGATTGGGGTGAAATTGGATAATATCGAGGGGCGATGGTAATTTTGGTTGCACTATCAGAATCCGTAATGCTCCAACACTGAATATCGATAGTTTTGGATGATGGGTTGAACAATTCCACCCATTCTGGTTGACCAGGGCGCGGTGAATACATGATTTCATTAATGACCAGATCCCCTGCGTTGAAGCCGACGGATAAAACGGTCGTTGCAGAGTTATTCGCTGGCCTGCTGTCCTGCTCAGCAAAAATAGTAGCGCTGCAGGCATACCGACCTGCCATTGGGGCGATGAATGGAAAAGACAGGGACGTCGATTGTTTCGAGGCTAAAGGCTGAAAAACATCAATCGGGTCACCGATGCGCTCGTCCTCTTGAAAGACTTCATTATGATTTAAATCAATAAAGCAGAGAAGTTGGAAATGAGATACGGTATTGCGTCCCACATTAACGATGCTCGCGATGATAGAGATCGGTTCTTGAGCATGGATGGCGGAAGGGACAAATTGAATGGTAGATAATTCAAGATCAAAAGCGGCTGGAGCAATGCTATTTTCCATCCCAGGCGTAGCTCCTTCGCTATGTTGGGATTGCCCCCAATTGGAGGGATCATCAGAATTGCCACTGGGATCTTTTCGCTCTAATGAGATCCCAGGCTCATTTCCCCACGAGGGAGAATATGACACTTGATCGACAACCGTACCGATTGGATCATAGAGATAAACAGCGTCTCCGTTATTGTTCAAAGCTGGCCATCCGTGAGTTGGAATGATCACAGGCGAAGTTATTTTGGAGTAATACTGCTTTAATATGGCACTTTCAGCGACAATGACAAATCCGGCGCTGGCAATTGAAAGATTTGAATCTGACAGGCGAAATTTTTGATTGATATTTGCATCAGAAAATTGCCATTCTTTGAGATTGATCGGCTGCTCTGTCGGATTAAAGATTTCAAACCACTCAGGCTGTTGACCGGCAGGTCGATACATAATTTCATTTATCACTATTTGCCTGGGCCGAAAGCCAATTTTCACCATTGTCGTCGACCAATTATCGGTCGTATCCTGATCGAGCGAAAACTTAGCGTAAACGAGAAAATTATGGATTCCGCTTGATAACGAATCCAGCATTAGGGTTGTTTGATGGAACTCATTTTTCTGAAGGGCAATCAGAACGAAAATCTGCTCCCCTAATTGCTCATCCAAGCTCGCAGATGAATCGCCATTTAGGTCTTCAAAAAAAGTCAATGTGATATCTGAGGCAGGCTGATGGCCGAGGTTCGTTACCGATGCGATTAAGGTGATGGGGTGCGCTGGCGGAGCTTCAGCAGGAGAAGCCTGGAGCGCGACTTTGATATTATGATCAAGCTGCGAGACACTATTCGGCGAGCCAGGCGTCCCATTGAGCACTTTGCTATTCGCCCAATTCCCTGAGGAATCGGAACCAGCTAAATTAATTTTTTCATCAGAATACCCAGGTGGATTGTCGACCGAATAGATATAATATGCCACTGTATCCCCACGATTCGAAATGAGGATGATTGGTTTAGGGCTGGTATTTGTTAAACCGTTCGACCCAAATGCAGCGTCATCAATGGTGACAATGAGAGCATCGGATGGGATGAGCTGATCGTATCGGCTTGAATTGCCAAAATAACCGGAATCGAGAATAATCCCAAATCTCCTTGGCGGTAGCTCGAGTCCATGCTGAACAGACACGATTTGATCGACATCCGAACCATCACTGATTTTCCATCCGTTCAGATCAACCGTATCTGAATAGCTGAGATTAAAAATTTCGATGAACTCGTCATAATAATCAGCTCCAACGGGATCAAACATGACCTCAGAAAGTACAATTTGGCTTCGAGCTGGTTGAATTCCGAAAGCGATCATCAATATGATGAGAAAGGTAATTCTCAGCAAAAGTGCATCCCTCCCGGATTGCATGGTTATTCATTAACGGATAGGTGAAGTTTTCAACTTGCTATTGATTCCATCAGTTTAGCTGCGGGGCAACAGTTGGAAATGCTATCATATAGAAGTTTTTGGTTCTTTCAAGCAAAATAAAGTAACCATTTTTTTATTCAGAGTCAATGAAAATCTTCTAACCAATTTGGTCTGGAGAAAATATATAAAAGGCGAAATACCTGATAGAAATTTCTATTGACTTTTAGTTGAAAAAAAACTATATTGTGCATTCAATGAAGAAAACTGATAATTGACTCATCTGGAGGTAGTGTTTTAAATGGAACAACAGAGTAGAAGCCTATTGTATCGATTCATATTCATTGCGGTGTTAATTCTCTTGGCCCTGTGGCAATTATACCCCACCTATAATGGTGCAAGACTGAATAAAAAGCAGGCGCAAAATTTTGCCAAGGTTCAAGAACTCGCAAATCTAGACGTCAAAGACATTAAAACCGCCTTGCTCCGAAAGAATCTTGAGTCAGTCATATTAAATTCTTTAAAAGATCCCTCTCGTGCTTCAGAGGCACGTGATTTAGCGAAGAAAATCGTTGCGCTTGATGATCAAATTTCTAACAATGAACGGAAAACCATCAAACGCGGATTGGACCTTCAAGGGGGTACCTTTTTGGTCTATGAAATGGATTTTGTCAACTTTTTGAGTAATCCGAATGTCGCAAGGAACCCAGACCGACAATTGATTGATCTTTTGAAAGCCGTAGATTATCAGTCCAAGCATGAGAATCGAGATTTTTTTGATGTTTTGCCAGAAAAATTTGAAGAGAAAGGGATTCCGCTCACACGCTATTTTGGTAAGAAGGGGGAATCCGATTCAAAAATTATTTCGAATTTACGCAGCGATTCGGAGAATGCTATTGATCGCGCCTTGGAGGTGCTGAGAAACCGAGTGGATCAATTTGGCGTATCTGAGCCATCGATTACGAAGCAAGGGAGCAGAAGAATAATTGTGGAGTTAGCTGGAATTTTAGATCCAGAGCGTGCTAAGGGAATCATTGGAAAAACTGCCCAATTGGAATTCAAATTGGTCAGAGAACCGGATCAGACTCGTTCCATTGTTTACAAAATCGATAATATTGTCAAAAAACGTCGCCAAGGATTAAAGGATACCAGTGCAGTGGCTATTGATACCTCAGTCACAAGCGCCAATCAGGATACCACTCAGCGCACGCAAAAGGTTCGAGACGAAAAAGAGGTAAATTTAGACGAGCTGTTTGGCAAAAGCCCTGAGAGCGTTCAGGAAACCGCCGGTGATACAACTTTATCAGTTGATAAAGATCTATTTGAGGGGAATCCTTTCATCGCGTTGTTCGCTCAAATTCCCAATCGCCGGGAACTGGCGGTGCCTAAACAAAACATGAAAGCCATTGATGTCATTCTGAACTATCCTGAAGTTCAGGACGTCATTCCAGATGACTCGGAATTTTTATGGAGTAAAGATCCCGAGCGAGTTGGCGATAAGGAATATTATTTTCTTTACTATGTCAAAAAAACTCCTGAGATCACAGGTGATTACATCGAAGATGCGCGCGTGAGCGTAGCTGGTGAGAGTGCAGGCCGCTCGCGGACACGAGTAGGAGAGTCGGAGGTCTTATTGTCATTCAACCCTCGGGGGGCAAAAGATTTTGCTCGGATCACAGGGGCGAATGTGGGCAAGTTCTTGGCGATCGTGTTGGACAATAAGGTTGCCTCAGCACCGCAAATTCGAGAACGTATCCCCAATGGCCAATCCAGCATTACCGGCATGAGAGGCGTTGAAGAGGCCAAAGATTTGGTCGTGGTATTAAAAGCAGGAGCCTTGCCCGCCCGATTGGAAGGGATCGAAGAGCGCACAGTTGGCCCATCTTTAGGTCAGGATTCGATTCAGAGAGGCCAATGGTCTGGTCTAATTGGAGCCGCGATCGTCTTTATCTTTATGATCATTTATTACCGATTATCTGGAGTTATCGCGGATTTTGCTGTGGTCCTTAATATTGGTTTTGTATTAGCAATTCTGGCAGCGTTTCATGCCACTCTCACCCTGCCAGGAATCGCCGGCATCATTCTCATGGTCGGTATGTCCGTAGATGC
This sequence comes from candidate division KSB1 bacterium, assembly GCA_034506395.1. NCBI lineage: Bacteria > Pseudomonadati > Candidatus Zhuqueibacterota bacterium. The sequence goes on from JAPDPQ010000008.1 coordinate 119,009, forward strand.
AAATGTGCTCATTTATGAGAGGATTCGGGAGGAACTCCGATCAGGTAAAACCATCAGGGCCGCGATTGACATTGGGTACAAACGAGCCTTTGTGACGATTTTGGACTCCAACCTAACCACATTATTGACCGCTTTGGTCCTTTATCAATTTGGAACTGGACCGATTCAGGGCTTTGCGGTTACTTTGATGATTGGATTGGTCGCGAATATGTTTACCGCTATCTTTGTGACACGATTTATCTTTGATTTTATTACTACGCGGTTCAAGGTGAAGGAGCTAAGCATTTAAGCTTTGCGAAGATGGACCACGATTAAATGGGGAACAGCCTGAGTGGTGATGAGATTTAAATTGAGACTTGTAAGGTAAAAATGCAAAGGATGTAAATATGCGCATTATAAAAGAGACAAATATCAATTTCATGGGTATGACAAAAGCTGCGATCATCGGCTCGGTGATTCTCATATCTCTTGGAATCATATCTCTAATTATTAAAGGTGGACCGAAATACGGTATAGATTTTACTGGTGGCGTTTCGTTAGGTTTAAAGTTCGAGCAACCGATTCGAGTTGGTGAGGTTCGATCCATTTTATCTGGTATTGGTTTTGGCAATAGCGAAATTAAAGCCTTTGCTACCGGCAACGAAATTCTTATCCGCTTGCAGCAGCAGGAAGATATGGATTTGATATCCAATAAAATAATAGAGGAATTGCGCAATAAGCTTGCCAATAACCCGTTTGAGATCCGATCAAAAGATACAGTGGGGCCGCGAATCGGAAGCGAATTAAGAAATGACGCCATCAAAGCAATCATAATCTCGTTAATTTTGATTCTGATCTATATCAGCTGGCGATTCGAATTTCGATTCGCAGTGGGCGCTGTAGTTGCATTATTTCATGATGTGCTTATCACGTTAGGTCTGTTCTCTATATTCAATTTTGAAGTCTCTCTCTCTGTGGTTGCTGCGTTTTTGACCCTGGTTGGCTATTCGCTCAACGATACTATCGTAGTATTCGACCGCATCCGTGAGAACTTAAAAGTGATGAGAAAAGAGTCCTCCCTGACGATTTTCAATAAAAGCATCAATCAAACTTTGAGTCGTACGATTCTAACCGCGTTGACCACGCTGTTTGTGGTGACCATCATCTTTTTCTTCGGTGGAGAAGTGATTCATGGTTTCTCCTTCGCATTGCTTGTGGGTATCATTGTAGGAACCTATTCATCAATCTTTATCGCCAGCCCTGTCGCCTACGCTTGGTACCTGAGATCGGAAGCAAAAGCTGGATTAGCCGTTCGCTAAAAAATTGTCTTATGCTACTCAATGGTTTTCGTTTTTTGATTCTCTATCACGATAACGGACTTGGAGGGAACGATTATGACTTTAAAAGAAAAGGAAATAAATGACGTAGTTGTTCTGGAACTGTCTGGAAAAATCATGGGAGGACCAGATGCGAACGTATTGAGCGAGAAGTTGCATCACTTGGTCGATCAAAACAAAACTAAAGTGGTTGCCGATCTCAGCAAAGTCAGTTGGATGAATAGCTCTGGTCTTGGCATTCTCATCGGCGGATTGACGACCATGCGCAACAATCATGGAGATTTAAAGCTTGCCAATGTGACCGAGCGGATTAAGAGTTTGCTGATCATTACAAAGCTGATTACCATATTCGAAACATTCGATTCGGTCGAAGCAGCCGTTGCAAGTTTTAAATAATTTTTTTAACTGGTGCTGCAAATATGATCTTCACTTTGGGTGGGTAGTGAAATTTATTGAACCTGTTAGATTACATTCTAAACCAGCATTATGCTTTTGCTAGCGTACGGCAGGGCAGAAATAAATGATTATTGAACTTTCTACTATTTTTCTGCTTGATCTTAAACCTGCCAAATTAAATCATTGCTTTGGTGACAGGCTGCCTCAGATCGATATTTTGTTTTAATGATAGCAAATGATTTATGAATCGAAGGATTTCTGGTTGGAAATGGAACTCCGAGCGAACCATCGTTTCGGAGTTTTTTATGAAATTTTGAGAGGCTGATATGTCCGTAACCATCGTTGTTGGGGGACAATGGGGAGATGAAGGAAAAGGGAAAATCGTTGACTTACTGAGCAGCAATGCCGATATCGTAGCACGTTATCAGGGTGGGGCTAATGCTGGGCATTCCATTGTGCTGAGAGGGGAGCGCTATGTGCTTCATCTCATACCAAGCGGAATTCTTCATCCACAAACCATTTGCATCATCGGCAATGGTGTCGTATTGGATCCTGACGTATTGTTTCAGGAAATGGACTTTTTGGCCTCTAGGGGTATCAGCGCTTCAGGAAGGCTGCTCATCAGCCATCGGGCTCATCTCATCATGCCGTATCACAAATTGCTCGATCAAGCGCAGGAAAATCAATCGATTCTTGACAGAATTGGCACAACTGGCCGAGGGATCGGCCCTGCATATGTCGACAAAGTCAATCGGTCTGGGATAAGGATCGTCGATCTGTTGGATCAAGAAACATTGATCCACAAGATTCAAATGAACATCAATCAAAAGAATCAGATTCTTGAGAAAATTTATCAACGCGAGCGACTCGATGCTGAGATGATCATGCAAGAGTATCTTTCTTTCGACAAAAAAATGGATAGCTTTATTACCGATACATCCATATTTTTGGACGATGCCATTCGGAACAATAAACGGATTTTAATTGAGGGTGCTCAAGGAACATTTCTCGATATCGATTTTGGAACTTATCCTTATGTAACTTCATCCAATCCAATTGCTGGCGGGGCGTGCATCGGGCTTGGTATTGGTCCAACTCGCATCGATCAGGTAATTGGAATTGTTAAAGCTTATACAACGCGAGTTGGTCATGGCCCGTTTCCGACAGAGTTTTCCGAGCAGATGTCTCTACAAATGCGCGAATTAGGGGCAGAATTCGGCTCTACAACTGGTCGGCCACGCCGTTGTGGCTGGTTTGATGCGGTTATGGTAAACTATGCGACAAAGATCAACGGATTTGATTATTTAGCGCTCACCAAACTTGATGTGCTTGATTCGCTGGCCGAAATAAAGATTTGTATTGCTTATCATCTGGGGCAGAAGCGAATCACCAATTTTCCCGCTGATATAAAAACGTTAGAGCACTGCATTCCCGAATATATTACCATTCCTGGCTGGAACGCTTCAACCCAGCATGTGAGGAGATATCAAGATTTACCGAACAATGCGAGAAAGTACATCGAGTTGATAGAAAAGATCATTGGAATTCCGATTGCTGTCATTTCAGTCGGCCCTGATCGAGAACAAACAATTTTTAAACATGAAATCTTGATATGAAGCGCAGCGATTTGAAGCACTTAGCGGCAGTTCTAATTATCAGCAGTGACCAGAACCGTTTCATATTGTTCATATTCGACAAAAATAATAGCAATCTGAACGAATTCAGCGCAAAATAGCGAAAAGAATAAATTGCGATACTTTCAAACTGCCCAAGACAACTATTCAGAATTAGCGTCGAAATAATTATATTGCAAAATTCAAATTAGTTTTTATATTTAACGCTCAAAATTAGCACTCAATATAATTGAGTGCTAATAAATAAATCTAATTAAAAAAAATAATAGAAAATAAATCAATTCAAACTTAGAACCTAAAAAGTGGAAGGAGGCGCGTCTATGAAGATTAGACCCCTTGCCGATCGAGTTGTTGTAAAACCGATTGAACCAGAGGAAAAGAAACAAGGTGGCATTATTATTCCTGATACTGCAAAAGAGAAACCGCAGCAAGGAAAGGTGATTGCTGTTGGTCCTGGAAAGATTTCTGATAGTGGTGAGAAGATTCCTATGGAAGTAAAAGTTGGTGATATCGTGCTATATGGCAAATATTCCGGGACTGAAGTGACGATTGATAATGAAGATTATTTAATCATGCGTGAAAGCGATATTCTCGCTGTTTTATAAACCGTGCAGTCACGGAAATTGCGAAATGAAAATTATGAGGAGGAGTTATAGATATGGCCAAGATCATTAATTTTGATGTGGAAGCCCGGGCGAAATTGAAAACTGGCCTGGATATTTTAGCCGATACAGTGAAAGCAACGTTAGGACCTAGAGGTCGAAATGTTGTGTTGGAGAAAAAATTTGGCGCCCCAACGATTACGAAAGACGGTGTGACTGTTGCCAAAGAGATTGAATTAGAGGATCCCATTGAGAACATGGGCGCTCAGATGGTAAAAGAAGTTGCATCGAAAACCAGCGATATTGCTGGGGATGGGACCACCACAGCAACAGTACTAGCACAAGCAATTTTTCGTGAAGGTGTAAAGAACGTCACTGCGGGTTCGAACCCGATGCATTTAAAGCGCGGAATTGAACTGGCAGTTCAGAAAGTCGTGGAAGAAATCAAAAAAATGAGCAAGGCTCTGCCAGGGAAAAAGGAGATCGCCCAGGTTGGAAGCATTTCTGCGAACAACGACCGTGCCATCGGTGATCTCATTGCTGATGCGATGGAAAAGGTGGGCAAAGATGGCGTGATTACCGTTGAAGAGGCCAAGACCATGGAGACCACGCTGGACGTGGTCGAAGGTATGCAGTTCGATCGCGGCTATCTATCGCCATATTTTGTGACCAATGTTGATACAATGGAGGCGATCCTTGAGGATCCGTTCATTTTAATTCATGATAAGAAGATCTCTGTCATGAAAGACTTGCTGCCGATCCTCGAAAAGACGGCGCAAATGGGCAAGCCATTATTGGTGATTGCGGAGGATGTTGAGGGTGAGGCATTGGCCACTTTAGTTGTCAATAAAATCCGTGGCACCCTGAAAGTTGCTGCTGTAAAGGCTCCTGGTTTCGGCGATCGTCGCAAGGCGATGTTGGAGGACATTGCGATCCTCACCGGCGGAAGAGTGATCTCTGAGGAGACTGGTTTCAAGTTGGAAAATGTGACCATCTCGGATCTCGGACGAGCCAAGCGGGTAACTATTGATAAGGATAATACCACGATCGTTGAGGGTGCAGGCAAGACTGAGGATATTAAGGCAAGGATCAATCAAATCAAGAAACAAATTGAGACCACTACGTCGGATTATGATCGCGAAAAATTGCAAGAGCGATTGGCAAAATTAGCTGGCGGCGTTGCGGTATTGAAGGTTGGAGCTGCCACCGAGGTCGAAATGAAAGAGAAGAAAGCGCGCGTAGAAGATGCGCTTCATGCCACTCGAGCAGCGGTCGAGGAAGGAATCGTTCCTGGCGGTGGTGTAGTTTACATTCGCGCCATGAAAGTCCTTGACGACTTGGATGTTGAGGGCGATATGAAGGTCGGTGTGAATATCGTGAAACGAGCGCTGGAAGAGCCGATTCGTCAGATCGCTGAGAACGCTGGATGGGAAGGCTCAATTGTGGTCCAGAAAGTGAAAGAGGGCAAAGGGGCCTTCGGGTTCAATGCTGAAACCGAGCAGTTCGAGGATCTAATGGAAGCTGGCGTGATCGATCCCACCAAAGTTTCTCGGATTGCGTTGGAAAACGCTGCCAGTATTGCGGGTCTGCTGTTAATGACTGAGGCGACGGTAGCGGAAAAGCCAGAGAAAGAAAAGACACCCGCAATGCCTCCGGGTGGCGGAATGGGCGGCATGTATTAATCTAAAAAAAGCCCCGATAGAACCACTATCGGGGCTTTTTTTTAGCTTGACAAAATTGAATTCTTTTAATATATTTGGGGAGTCTAAAATCAAAAGTACCAAATTAAGTCGAGGGCGTTGCCAGCTTGTGCGTGAAATATACTTGGGGTTGGGTTCAAATTTAGGGGATCGCCTGCTCAATCTCACCACATGTTTGAATCGATTGCAAGAAAGCGGACTAATCGATATTATTCAACTATCCCCGATATATGAAACTGAGCCTGTTGGAGTGGCTGAGCAACCATGGTTTCTTAATATGGTCATTGAGATCGAAACCGAACTGACGCCACCACAACTGCTGCGAGTGACGCAGGCGACTGAAAGACAAATGGGAAGGATCCCAACGCACCGATGGGGACCTCGGGTGATTGATATTGATATTTTGAGCTTTGGGAAAACCATTTTAAGAGAGCCGATGCTCCAAATTCCTCATCGGATGCTGCATCAACGGAAGTTTGTGCTTTTGCCGCTTAGGGACATTGCCGTAAGGTTTGTCCATCCAGAATTGAATAGGGAGATTGATCAATTGCTTGCTGCTTGCCAGGATAGGAGCCGGATCAACTTATTTATGGCTGTACAGGAACTAACTGGTATTCTAAATGATGGAAAAGCTGAAAGCTGACTATATTGCTATCGAAGGGGTAATCGGGGTTGGCAAAACGACGCTTACCAGCAAGCTTGTTGAACGATTTAATGGCAAAGCGATATACGAGGAGGTCGAGGAAAACCCGTTTCTGGCTGATTTCTATAAAGATCCCAAGAGATTTGCCTTCCAGACGCAAATATTTTTCTTGCTCAGTCGCTATCGGCAACAACAAGAGATCCCTCAACGAGAGCTTTTTCATCAATTACTTATTGCTGATTATTCTTTTTATAAAGATCGCATTTTTGCCCACTTAAATCTTGATGATCGGGAATTGGTTCTCTATGATAAGATTGCGACTTTATTGGAGCGGGATATTCCAAAACCAGACCTTTTAGTCTATTTAAAATCCACGCCTGATCGGCTGATACAAAATATAAAAAAACGTGGCCGAAGCTTTGAGCGCGATATTAGTTTTGAATATATCCAATCCTTGCATAAAGCATATAATGCGTTCTTTAACCATTACCATGAAACGCCACTATTGATTATTAACACGGCGAGCATGGATTTTGTCAATAATCCAGATGATTTTGAGAAGATCGTGTCTTTGATAACTACTGACATCAAAGGCACTTTTATTTACAACTCATAGACATTAATAGTGAAAACATGTTAAGAATAATTTTACTAGGGCTATTGATCTACATAGCGCTAAAGCTATTGAAAGATTTTTTGATGTCTCCTCAGCAGAAGATAGAAGTTAAAGGCACGCCGACGAACAAAAAGCCGCTGGATTTATCTGACGCTGATATCGAAGATGCGAAGTTTGAGGATATAAAAGACGAATGAATCGTGTCGCAAATGGGACTGCGATAGGATTTTTGATCTGGGGGGCACGAAAGCAATGGATAAGAAAGCCCAGGTCAAGCGAGGAGAGGAAAATGAGTGTGAAGAACGGAAGGGAGATCTCAGACGAAAGTCAATTGATCAAGAAGCTTAAGGTCTATCAGGAGGAACATCAGCGACTTACTGTTCTATTCAACATTACTCGCAATATTTCGACCGAGCTAAAGCTCGATAATTTATTGCTCATCATCATGGATGAGGTGAGGAAAGCACTTAAAGCTGACCGGTGTACTGTTTTTTTGTTGGATCGAGAAAAAAATGAACTTTGGTCAAAAGTAGCGCATGGGGAAAGGGATATTCGATTCCCGATCAATTTGGGGATCGCGGGATATGTGGCAAGGACTGGGGATGTGCTCAATATCCCTGATGCTTATGCAGACCCCCGATTTAATCAAGCGGTTGATAAAAAGACCGGCTATTACACTCAGAATATCCTTACTTTTCCCATGCGAAACAAGTTGGGTGAAATCATCGGTGTTTTTCAGGTGCTCAATAAATTTGATGGCCCGTTCACCAAACAAGATGAGCAACTATTGGATACGATTTCGGTAATCGCTGCCACCCAGATCGAAAATGCACAATTATATGAGGAGCAGCGGAAGACATGGGATAGTTTTGTCCGGACGCTGGCCAGTACCATTGATGCGCGCGATCCATTAACTGCTGGACATTCCAACCGAATTGCGCTATATTCAGATGAGCTGGCCAAAATCCTCAATCTGTCTGTTAAGCACCGAGAACTTATCCGCTATGCAGCTTTGCTGCATGATTACGGCAAAATTGCCATTCGAGAGGCAGTGCTGTGCAAAAAGGGAAGTCTCACCATTGATGAATATTGCCATATTCAAGAGCATGCAGCCTTTACGAAAAGCATTCTTGAAAAGATAAATTTTAGCCGTGAATTTAAGGATGTCCCTCGCATCGCTGCTTATCATCATGAAAAAATGGACGGCTCTGGTTATCCCGATGGTTTGGTGGGCGATCAAATCCCACTCGAGTCGCGAATCTTGGCAGTTGCCGATGTTTTTGATGCCCTGACATCGAAGCGACACTATCGCGACCGCATGGACTTTGAAAATGTGATGGACATTCTTGAAAGAAATACGGGTACTCATTTCGATCGCAATCTGATTGAGGCTTTTAAGAAAATAAAAATTGATCGCCTATTAGAAATTTTGGAATCGGAATATTTAGAGCATTTAGATCCAAAGGATCTAAAGTTCTTGATGCTATTTGATCTCAGGCATTTGTTAGAGATCGTTCGACATGGGCCTTTGAGTTCGGAGGAGAGAAAGGTTGTTGAACTATTTTATAAATACTACTATCGCAGCTATCTGAAAGACAGCGAAAGCTATGAAGCAATTGAGACTCATCGGAATTGGGCTACGGTTTAAATGGGCCGCTTTGAAAACTATTGTGTGACAACAATATTATTTATTATTGTGGGATGTTCCGCAGGGCTGGCGCAGTCGATTCTGTTTCAATCCAATATCGTTCGATCCACCGATCCAACCAGCGTTAGCGATACCCTTAAGTCCGCCGCGAAATCACCGACCGGAGCGATGATTCGCTCATTGTTAATTCCGGGATGGGGACAGCTTTACAATAAAAAATATTTCAAAGCCGCATTAGTTTTTGGTGCTGAGGTGGGATTGCTGGCCAATTCCATTTATCTAAATCAGAAATATAAAGCGAGCCAGACGCCAGCAGAGCGCGAGTTTTATATTAACAATCGCAATCTTTCTAATTGGTGGCTGGTTGGGACGATCCTGTTCAGCATGGCCGATGCGTTTGTCGATGCGCACCTTGCCAATTTCGATGAAGGTCCAGATTTGTCATCGAAATTACTACCTCCCTGCAGCGATGGAAAGGATATGGTTATCGGATTATCCGTTCGCATCAACTTTTAATTCTTTCGATCAACTCTTAGGAGGAAATTGTGGCAAATGTAGATGCTTCGCGAGGAAGTTGGGGCTCGAAAATCGGTTTTATTGTTGCGGCTGCTGGTTCAGCCATCGGTCTCGGAAATATCTGGCGCTTCCCTTATGTGACGGGCGAAAACGGCGGAGCGATCTTCGTCCTCATTTATATCATCTTTGTGATTTTGATCGGTTGGCCCGTGATGGTGTCCGAGTTGGCGATCGGACGCCACACAATCAAAAACCCAGTTGGAGCTTTTAAGACGCTATTCCCTAATAGCCTTTGGAAAATGGTTGGCGCGCTGGGCGTTGTCACTGGTATTGGAATTTTGTCTTTCTATGCAGTGATCGCTGGTTATACGGTTGGCTATTTCATTAAAACCATTTTAGGCGAATTTGCTCGAATTGAAACCGCTAATCAGGCTAAGGAAATCTTTGTTGCATTCACGGCCAATCCTTATATTTCTGTGGGACTATTATTTCTTTTCATCCTATTGACGGTTTTAGTGGTCATGGGTGGCGTTTCGGCTGGCATCGAACGATGGTCAAAAATTCTGATGCCCATACTATTGTTGCTCTTAATTTTATTGGCCGCTTATTCCATCGCGTTGCCAAAGGCAAAACAGGGGTTGATCTTTTACTTAAAACCCGATTTTTCCAAATTCTCATTAACCACTTTGGCGCGAGCACTGGGACAGGCGTTGTTCTCGCTGAGCTTGGGTATGGGAACCATGATTACCTACGGAAGCTATATTTCGAAAAAGGACAATTTAGTGACTTCAGCAGGGTATGTATGCTTTTTTGATACCTTAATTGCGATTCTTGCTGGCTTAGTTGTATTCCCCGCTTTATTCGCTATGGACTTGGATCCTGCTGGCGGACCAGGGCTGGTGTTTGTAGTGCTCCCATCCATTTTTGCCAAAATGCCAGGAGGCATGTTTTTTGGTGCTGGCATATTTTTGTTATTAGCGGTGGCGGCGTTGACCTCAACTATTTCGTTGCTGGAAGTTCCAGTGGCCTATTTGGTTGATGAGCATCGATGGCCACGGAAAAAAGCCGTCCTCCTCACGGGAACGGTCACTTTTCTCATCGGAATTCCATCTGCTTTGGCACTGGGAGCTAATAAATTTTTAACAGCATTCATTAAAGAAAATTTTGGATTTTTAGATTTCATGAATGCTTTGTTCGGCAACTATTCACTTTCTCTTGGGGCATTCTTGATCGCGGTTTTTGCTGGATATCAGTGGGGAACGAAAGCGGTAGCGGCAGAGATCACGCAGGAAGGCAATATCTTTTTCCTGCGACAATTATGGATATTTTCAATCCGATTTATTTGTCCGATTGCAATTTTCATCATTCTAGCTTATATTGCTGGGACTGGAAATTATTTCTAATTTAGGATTTGCTCATGGACCGAGAACAGGCCTATGAATTGGCCCGATCAAAATTTTCGAACAAAAATTTATTTAAGCATGTATTAGCCGTGGAAGCTGTGATGCGCGAATTGGCGGCCCATTTTGGTGAGGATCAAGAGCGATGGGGATTGGCTGGATTATTGCATGATCTCGATTATGAACAAACCATGAACGACCCAGAGCGACATACGCTGATCACAGAAGAGCTGCTTCGGCCGTTTCAATTGCATCCAGACATCATAGAGGCGATCAAATGTCATAACGATAAAGCGCCACGGACCAATTTGATCGGCAAGGCAATTTATGCTGCAGATCCAGTAACAGGATTAATTGTAGCAGCAGCCTTGATGCATCCAGAAAAAAAATTAAAATCGATCGACGTAGATTTTATTTTGAGACGGTTCAAAGAAAAACGATTTGCCGCAGGGGCGAACCGAGAGCAGATCAAAACCTGTGAGGATATGGGATTGTCTCTGGAACAATTTTTAGATATTGCGTTGACTGCTATGCAGCGTATTGATAAAGACCTAGGATTGTGAGCATGATTCAAAAGACCAACAGAATCTTATTTTTGTTATTTGGCTTAATATTGTTATTGCCATACAGAACGATCGCCCAAGAAAAGCCTTCAACGCCGAATCGAAACTTTTGTTGCTGGAGCGCTCATTGGAACCTATTGTCTCCCAATCGTCAGTTTAATGTTACACTATCCGACTCCTGGTTTGGCCGGGACAAGGTGCACCATTTTTTGACCAGCGCTTTTTTGAGCGCAGCGGGTTATTATGTGCTGCGCGATGAGCAAAAATATGCAAATCGGACTGCACAGGCGGGCTGTCTGACTTTCTCCATATCAATGGGACTGGCGAAAGAAATTCGGGATGGGATGAAGCCGCAAAATGCCTTTAGCGTTAAAGACCTTGTGGCGGATGTCTTGGGGGCAGCTCTGGGATTAGCCATTGTGGCGGATTTTTAGGTATTTGATGTGAGGGTGAAGCGGATAAAATGTCAAATGATATAGTCGTTTTCGATGATAAACCAAAAGCTGAATGTGCAGTTGTTGGTGTTTATGGACATCCCAAAGCCGCATATTTCACTTATTTGGGGCTCTACGCTTTGCAACATCGGGGGCAAGAGAGCTCGGGAATAGTCTCCAGCGAAGGGGATAAATTTTACAAGCATGTCGATATGGGGCTGGTGGCCGATGTATTTTCGAACATAAAAAATCTCGACAAATTGAAAGGGAGTGCAGCTATCGGCCACAATCGGTATTCGACGACCGGATCGACGCAGCCGATTAACGCCCAGCCTTTGGTGGTAAGTTCGAAATATGGGCCTTTGGCAATTTCACATAATGGAAATTTTATCAATGCATCTGAATTGCATGAGAAATTGGTCAATGATGGGGCGATTTTTCAGACCACGACAGATACCGAGATCGTGCTGCATTTGATTGCTCGATCAAAAAAACCGACAATGATCGAGCGGATCAAGGACGCTCTCAATCAAATCAAAGGGGCTTATTCGCTGGCGATTTTGACCAGCGAGGCGCTGATCGCGGTAAAAGATCCACGCTCTTTTCGACCGTTGTGCATCGGAAGTAAAGAAGGCGGATACATCATCGCCTCGGAATCTTGCGCGCTTGACATCATGGATGCAGAATTGATCCGGGAGGTTGAGCCAGGGGAGATTGTCATTTTTGATCAAAATGGAATGCGGAGCGAATGGCTCGAGGAAAAAGCGGAGCGGAAGGCCTGCATTTTTGAGTTTATCTATTTTTCTCGGCCAGATAGCCGCATCTTCGGGGAAAAGGTTGATAAAGCGCGCCGTCGCCTCGGCAAAGCATTGGCGCTGGAAAATCCAGTTGATGCCGATCGCATTATTTCGGTACCAGACTCCAGCAATACGGCGGCATTGGGATATGCTCAAGAATCCAACATGAGATTCGAGATTGGTCTGATCCGCAACCATTACATCGGTCGCACCTTCATTCACCCAGTGCAATCGATGCGCGATTTCAGCGTCCGGATCAAGTTTAATCCTGTACAGGGAATTTTGAAGGATAAACGAGTTATTATTGTGGAAGATTCCATCGTTCGGGGAACAACGCTCAAGCTTTTGGCCCGCATGATTCGAAAAGCTGGTGCAAAGGAAATCCATGTCCGAGTGAGCTCTCCGCCCATCAAATTTCCCTGCTATTACGGCATGGACTTTCCGACCAAGGAAGAGCTCATCGCTAATAACATGTCAGTGGAGCAGATCCGGGAATTCCTGGAGGTCGAATCCTTGACCTACTTGTCAATGGGAGGCCTGCTGAATGCCGTCCCCCATGAGAATGGAGGCTATTGCACGGCGTGCTTCAGCGGCGATTATCCCATCGTCCCCAATGGGAAGGTTGAAAAGCTGCAATTGGAAAACGGGATCGTTATTGAATAATCCCTAGGCTTAGAATAAGCACGATTATCAGGCTTAGCATTGGTCCATGAGCAATTGTCATGATTGATTTCCACAAATTCTAACAGCAGATGTCTCATGAAATATTTAGACTACTTTTTCGTGCTTAGACCCACGCTGTTTTTTCCAGTGTGGACCGTGTTTTTGGCGGGCTATCATGCCGCTGTCAAATTCGCCCCTGGCGGAATCGCTACGCCACATCCGTTGCCAATTGCCATTTTGTTATCGATTTTGATGGGCGCTGTGTTCATCTTTAATCAACTTGCTGATATTGAGACCGATCGGCGCAATCAGAAACTGTTCTTCATTGCCAACGGCATCATTGATAAAAAAACTGCCCTCACGGAGGCAGTGGGACTGACCTGCTTTTGCTTGGCGATTGCTCTCTGGGTGAATGTGAAATTGGGGATTGCTTTTGCGCTGGTATTCTTTTTTACCGCTGTGCTCTACAGTTTTGGTCCCTTTAGCTGGAAGGATCGACCGATACTGGGGATCATCAATAATTTTTTAGGGGGATGGTCAGTAGCCATCTGTGGTTGGCTGGCGGCTGGTGATCTGGGATGGAAATTGTTCTTGTATGGGGTACCTTATGCGCTGGGATTGGTAGGGGTATTTCTATTGACCACGCTTCCCGATGTGTCTGGCGATAGCGCCGCTGGCAAAATCACCTTTGGTGTGAAATATGGAACGAGAGCAACCACCCGTGTCGCATTGATTTTTGAATTTTTGACCATCATTTCTTCTGGGTTGCTCAAGGATTATGTTTTGTTTGTCCCTGCTATTATGGCGTTGCCGCTGTTTATCTTGGCCGCATATAGCCAAACGATGAGTGCAGTGCTCAGAGCAATTAAATTCACTGTGCTGTTCGCATCGTTAGCAGTAGTTGTGATTTTCCCCTGGTATTTTTTATTGATTCTGGTGATGTTCTATTTTTCAAAATGGTATTATCGAAAGCGATTCAATCTGGAATATCCGAGTTTCGCAGCATAGAAGGGCTAATGGACCGAGTAAAGGCTCTTGGCGTTTCGGAATGTTTAATCTGGTTGAATGAAGGAGCAAACAATGGTTGTTACGAAAGATGATCTATGCGATTTTTGTGGCACGTGCGTATCGGTCTGTCCCGTCGATGTGATTGAGCTATTTGAGGCCCGACTCGTCATCGATCATGTGGGATGCACGCAATGCTTGAATTGCATTAAAATTTGCCCGATGAATGCATTGGAGTTTCGGAATGATAGATGATTATGATATAGTGGTTGTCGGTGCTGGTCCGGCTGGGTCAACAGCCGCCAGAGTCGCTTCCGAACACGGGGCAAAAGTGCTGGTATTGGAAAAGGATCGCGAGATTGGTATTCCCGTGCGCTGCGGTGAAGCTGTGGGCGATAAAGGATTGCGTCGAGTGCTTGAGCCGCGGCCGGAATGGATCGCCAATGCCATTGAGGCGGTGCGATTAATCGCGCCTGATGAGACGGTCGTCACTGTACATCATGATGATATCGGCTATATTTTAGATCGCAAGCGGTTCGATTATGATTTAGCGATGATGGCGGCCCAGCGAGGCGCTAAAATTGTTACCAAAGCTTATGTGTATGGATTAATAATTGAAAACGGCACAGTGAAGGGGGTAAAGGTATTGCATCTGGGCAACCATTATCAAATTCGGGCTAAAGTTGTTATCGGTGCCGACGGTGTAGAATCCCGCGTCGGGCGCTGGGCGGGTTTGAAAACTGCAGTGCGCTTGAAGGATATGGAAAGCTGCGTGCAGATGACCGTCTCAAATATCACGCTCGATCGACGCTATTGTGATTTTTATTTTGCGACAACAGTAGCACCAGGTGGGTATCTTTGGGTGTTCCCAAAGAACGACCATTTAGCCAACATCGGATTAGGTGTTTCTGGAGAATTCGCTGCCAAGAAAGCACCGCTATTTTATCTTCGGGAATTCATTGATCGCAAATTTCCGAAGGCAGCGATTTTAACAACAGTGGCTGGGGGAGTTCCCTGTGCCCCATTCATGGATAAAATCGTTACTTCTGGATTGATGCTGGTAGGGGATGCAGCTCATCAGGCTAATCCATTGACTGGCGGCGGCATTGTGCAGAGCATCATCGCTGCTGAAATTGCGGGACGGGTCGCAGCCATGGCCTGCAAAGAAAATGATTGCAGCGAAACTCGGCTTCAAGAGTACAGCAAAGCGTGGGACAAAGAGAACGGCAGCAACCACCGTCGCGCCTATCGCCTGAAAGAGGCGGTGTACAAACTCACTGATTCAGATTTAAATCGAACAGCCGCAGCCATCGCCCAAAAGCCACCGGAAAAACAGACCATTTTGAATATTTTTACAACGGCGCTCATTCAGCATCCCAAATTATTGCCCGACATTGTCAAGTTATTTATGGCCTAATTGAGAATTTAAGCTCACAATGGAGATCACCGATCGCATGCCGAAATGAATTTCAAAGGAGATGGGAGACCGAAAATGAATGTGAAAAAATTTTTTTTCATATGGATTATTGCCATGATGGTGATCTCATGGTTGATTCCAAATGAAATCAAATCACAGAACCAGCTCCAGATCCGACGTTCAAATGAATTGACTCGATCTGCGATTTAATTATTGCGCGAGCAGAAACCAGAGAAAGCCAAATTTGAATTGCAACGGGCAATTCGGTTAAATCCCAAAAATATTCTGGCGCATGAGCTACTCTCTATTATTTTTTACCGTCAGCAGCGCATCCGAGAAGCAGAAAAGCATGCGGCCATTGCTGTATCAATTAATCCAAAATCAAGTCGGGCCCTATTTGTGCTGGGAGCAATCAATGCAAAGCGGGGAAGGTCGGATCTTGCCCTCGAGCAATTGCAAACGGCCCTGGTCGCGTTGCCAGATGCCGAATATCGAGCTGAGGCAAGAGATCTATTGAATAAAATTCGATCACAATCAGATGATGTTCAGCCAGCTTCTTAGCGATCCAGATCTGAGGATCTTCCTATTACGCCGCTGGCTTTAGACTATAAACCACCGATAGCTGTCTTTCCGTTTGAAGATACAAACGCTCGAGCGGAAATGACGAAACTGGGCCAAAGCCTGACAGAGATGCTAATCACGGCTCTGATTCAGACCGGCAGATTCACGGTGATCGAACGTGTCCAATTGGATAAGATCATCTCAGAGCAAGCGCTCGGTCAAACTGGGCTGATCGATACCGAGACGGCGATAGAAATCGGAAAATTGTCTGGCTTGGCTGGGATCGTGGTCGGCAGTCTGACCCAGCTCAAATCGGCATTGGAGGCAGATGCGCGCTTGATCAATGGAGTTTCTGGCGAAGCGCTTGCCGCAGCCAATTCTCGAGTCTCCAATTTGGATGATACGCGGCAGTTAGCTGTCGATTTGGCCAATCAATTAGCGGCCAAAGCGGATTTGCTCGTCTCTCCGGCTGACTGCGCTCAAAGCCTCCGTTAGGTTTTGTAATTGACAAAAATCAAATTCAGCATGAAAACGCCCTCAGAATGAGTTCGGGTATTTTATGAGGTAGATGAATGTTTGGGAAGCTAACGCAGAAATTATTTAAGACGCGCGAAGGGATCATCGGCAAATTGGCTGCAAGCCTTAAGATCCATCAGGTGCTCGATGAAGATCTATTTGATGAACTGGAAGAAATTTTGATCGCTGGCGATGTTGGAGTAAATACCGCGCTGGAGCTCATAGAAAGCGTCCGGCAGCAAACGAAGGAATTGGGCATCAAAAAAAGCGAAAATATCATGCGGTTCTTAAAGAGCGCCATGTTGAAAGCTTTTGAAAGCGAGGGACAGATCACCCTCAGAATTGATGAGAGCTATTTTCAGCCGGCTCAGCGGCCGTTTGTGATTATGGTCGTTGGGGTGAATGGCACGGGTAAAACAACCACCATTGGGAAATTGGCATGGCAATTTAAGAATCATGGCAATAAGGTGCTGATCGCTGCTGCTGATACGTTTCGGGCTGCTGCGGCCGATCAATTGGATATCTGGGCCGATCGCGCTCATGTGGATATCATCAAAACCCAGCCAGGAGCTGATCCTGCTTCCATTGCTTATGATTCGCTCCAGGCGGCCATCAGCCGAAAGCTCGATGTGTTGATCATCGATACGGCTGGCCGGCTTCATACCAAGTCGAATTTGATGGAGGAGCTGAAGAAGATCCGGCGAGTGCTGGGCAAATTGCAGCCTTCCGCCCCAGAAGAAACATTGCTCGTGCTCGATGCGACAACAGGACAAAACGGATTAAACCAAGCACGACAATTCACAGAAGCAGTGGGCGTGACTGGGATTGTACTGACGAAACTGGATGGCACGGCAAAGGGGGGCATTGTTTTGGCCATTCGGAAAGAGTTGGGACTGCCTGTGAAGTTCATCGGAGTTGGAGAGAAAATCGATGATTTAGAGCCTTTCGATTATACTGCATTTGTTGAGGCGCTCTTTCAATGAAGCTCTGTATGATCACCCTGGGTTGCCCTAAAAATCTCGTCGATTCCGAATATTTGCTCGGTGCTTTGGGCAACAATCAAATCCAGTTGGTTCCGCAAGCTGATGAGGCGGATGTCGTAATCATTAACACTTGTGGTTTTATCCTGCCTGCCCGGGAGGAGGCGATCGAAACCATTTTAGAGGCTGTGCAGTTAAAGGCCATCGGCAAGGTGCAGCAGGTCTATGTCGCTGGATGTTTGCCGCAGCGCTATTTGACTGAATTGCAGCAATCGATCCCTGAAGTCGATGCGTTCTTTGATCAATATGATTTTCGCCGGATCGGTCAACAACTGGCGCAGCGATGGAAACTACCCGTATCTGGCCAAACCATCATGCGTGTATTGCAAACGCCGGACCACTATGCCTATTTGAAAATCGCAGAGGGCTGTGACAATCGCTGTCATTATTGTACCATTCCAGCTATAAAGGGAAGTTATCGCGAATGGCCTGTTGCAAATCTGATCGAAGAAGCCCAGCAATTGGCCGAGCGCGGCGTGAGAGAGCTCATTTTGGTGGCCCAGGATACTACTTATTATGGATGGAAACAAAATCAACCGAACCTGCTGGTCCAGCTTATTCATGCCATTAGCAAAATAGAATCGATCCAGTGGATTCGTTTGCTCTATGCTCATCCGGCGCGGATGAACGATTCGATTTTTCGATTGTATAATGAATGCGCGAAGCTATGTCGCTATATTGATCTTCCAATCCAACATATTTCAGATCCGATGTTGCGCGCCATGGGGCGTATGGGCACAGGGGATGAAATCCGCCGAGTGATTGATCGGCTCCGGCGTGAGGTGCCAGAGATCGCCATCCGAACCACGGTCATGGTTGGTTATCCAGGCGAGAGCAAAGCGGATTTCGAATTGCTCCGTCAATTTATTGAGGAGGCGCAATTTGAGCGGCTCGGGGTATTCCAATTTTATGCCGAAGAGGGAACGCCAGCTGCCAGGCTGCCAGATCAAATTGCCCCAGAGGTGAAACAGGAACGCTATGAGGAGATTATGGAGCTTCAGGCTGACATCTCTGAACAGCACAATCAGCAGTTAGTGGGTCGCACGCTCCCTGTCATAATCGATGAGCGCAATGAATCGAGCGATGAATACTTCGGCCGAACGCAATGGGATGCCCCGCAAATCGATAATACGGTTCATATCATCGGTGATTTAAAAATCGGTCAAATCTATTCCGTCGGTATTGAAAGAGCCACCGAATATGACCTCTGGGGAGAAGTTAGTTCTTAACTGTTTTATTTTCGCCCTGGTAAAACAAAGGCAGGGAGGTTACTCATGAGATATATGCTTATCACCGTGTTAGGTGCCATGCTCGCATGGGCCTATACAGTATTTCCAACGAGATTGAACGCCCAGGCTGAGATGGTGCCATACCATCTCTACGAGCTTCCGACCTTTCATTATGATCTGGTGAATGTTGCATCGCCGGACCCAAAATTGAGTCGGCTGCAACTCTTTTTAAAGATCGCTTTCGATGAATTGCAGTTTACCAGCACCGACACCAATTTTCATGCGAGTTATGAGATCGCAGCCGTTTTGTATGATAAAGCTGGAAATCAGATCGATGGCAAGACCCAGCAAGAGGAAGTGAACGCCGCGAGCTTCGATTTGACCAATTCCCGACGCGCATATAGTATTTCCTACTTAAAATTCGATGTCGAACCTGGGACCTATAAGATCATCATCAGCTTGACGGATCAAGAGACGAAGCAGAAGCGAACGGTGAAGGATGTGGTAAAATTGAGAGATTTCGCTGCTGATAAGTTGATGATCAGCGATGTCGCGTTGGTCCGAAACCTCCAATATGATTCCCTTGGGGTAAAGTCCTTTCAGCCCGATATTGCCGATTGCATCAAAGAATTGACCGAACCATTATTCGTCTATTTTGAAATATACAGTCGATCCGACGGTGACGAACAATTTGATGTGAGCTATTCGGTGAAGAACGCCAAGCGGAAGCAGGTACTGAAAAGCAACTATTTGCGTCGGAAAGATGACGTTCGCACCATGGAATCATTCATATTGCCCATTTCCGAATTGGCGCAGGGAAAATATGTTTTGCATGTCGCGGTGAAGGCCAACTCCGGCGAAGCCGAGACAGAAAAACCGATTTTCATCCGGTGGGCAAATATGCCATCCACCGTATCCGACATCGATCTTGCAATTCGACAATTGAGATATATTACGGACAAAAAAGAATTCACCAAGCTCAATAAGGCCGATGCCGATGAGAAATTGAGACGATTCGAACAATTCTGGCGAGAACATGATCCCACTCCAGGTACGGAGGCCAATGAGGCGATGGATGAGTTCTATCGGCGCGTCCAATATAGCAATGAAAATTTCACTGCGTTCCGAGAGGGCTGGAGGACCGATATGGGGATGATCTACATCATTTTTGGGCCGCCAAGCGATGTGGAACGCCATCCATTTGATCTGGAATATAAGCCGCATGAGATCTGGTATTATAACGATATCAACAAGCAATTTGTGTTCATGGATCAGACCGGCTTTGGGGAATATCGCCTCTTGACGATTGGTTGGGAAGCCTGGCGCAATTTGGTGAAAAACCCCTGGTGATCGGCTGACCCATTGCCATTTAAAACCCCGCTTAATTATAAAGCGACAGGTTTTGCTTGGCTGAATGGCTTCAGCGAGATTGAATGAATTTGATCTTCTGCTCTACCACCAGTCGATCAAAGTATGGTTTTGGGACAGATGGGTCGATGATGGTGATTTGATTGGCAGAATGGATTTCAAAATCGGGGCGAGGTAAATTTTGATGGCAATTGTCGTTCGGATGAAGCTCAAAAAAAGATGCGACTGAAAACCAAGCTACTGATGCAATTTAATTCAATCAGAGGGAAATTTGGAATCGCAGACACGCCTCAAACCATTTCAGCTTACAAAGAATAGCACAATCGGAGTCGTCTCCCCTGCCAGTTGTCCAGCCGATGAAGTGCAATACCGGCAAGGCATCGCTTATCTCGAAAGTCTCGGGTATCGGGTGGTGGAGGCAGCACATGTTTTGGATCGCCGCGGGTATTTGGCAGGAAATGATTTGGATCGTGCTAATGATTTGAATGCGATGTTTCGCGATCCGCATATCGATGCGATTGTCTGTTCGCGAGGCGGCTATGGGACCGCTCGGCTATTGCAATGTCTCGATTATGAGGCTTTGGGTCGGAACCCGAAAATTTTTGTCGGTTATAGCGATATCACTGCCTTGAATCTGGCGATTTGGCAACAAACGGGGTTGGTCAGCTTTTCGGGCGCCATGGTCGCCGTGGAAATGGGCAAAGGCATTGATCCATTTACCGAATTGCATTTCTGGCGCGCATTAACCAGCACCGACCCGATCGGATTGTTAACCAATCCAGAAAATAATCCAATCCAGGTTTATCATCCTGGCAAAGCCACTGGGATCCTATTGGGCGGATGTTTATCCTTGATCAATGTGTTATTGGGCACTCCCTATTGTCCCGATTTTCGCGGCGCAATTTTATTTATCGAAGACATTGATGAAGAACCGTACCGAGTCGATCGGTATTTGGCCCAGTTGAGATTGGCCGGAATTCTGGATCAAGTGGCTGGTGTTGTGGTCGGCCAATTTACCGAATGCGATCCGCGCGATCCAGAAAAACCAAGTCTGACCTTGAGCGAAATCTTCGATGATTATCTGGCTCCCCTGAACGTTCCGATCATTACCAATTTCGCGTATGGGCATGGTTCAGTCAAGCATATCATGCCAATTGGTGTCAAGGCGATTTTAGATACCGAACTGGGGGGCGTAATGATTCCTGAAAGCGCGGTCAAACCCAAAATGACCGGGTAGCTTGCTAATTAATGAATTCGCGAAGCAGATTTCATTCCTGCGAATGCAGCAATCTCTTCATAGGATTATCGGAAGCGAACATCTTGCACAGATCGAAAAGAGATGTATCCATGGCAAGCATGACATCTAAGCTTGTTTGAACTTAAAGCAAAAGGAATTTTTTTAGGAAAAAACATGTCTCGACTTCAGCTTGGCGTATTGGCCTCAGGCCGGGGTTCCAATTTTCAAGCGATCTTGGATCATATTAACCAAGGAAAATTAGATGCCTCGGTTCAAGTTGTGGTGAGCAACAGGTCATCAGCCGGTGTATTGGAAATTGCTCGAAATCATGGCATTGCCGCTATGTTCGTCTCAGCCAAGCAATATCCCGATCCAGAGCAGTATGACCAGCAGTTGTTGAATATCTTTGAACAACACCAAGTCAATTTTATCGTGTTGGCTGGCTATTTGAAACTGCTTAGCCCGCTGTTGGTCCAAAAATTTCGGAATCGCATCCTCAATATACATCCTGCACTGTTACCGGCTTTCGGCGGAAAAGGAATGTACGGGATTCATGTGCACGAAGCGGTGCTGAATTACGGATGCAAAATTTCCGGTGTCACGGTTCACTTGGTCGATGAAAATTATGATACAGGCCCGCCTGTATTGCAGCGCTGCGTTCCAGTTGAGGAGGATGACACTCCTGAGACTTTAGCGGCTCGGGTATTGAAGGTGGAGCATGAAATCTATTCAGAAGCACTTCAGCTTTTTGCCCAAGATCGCATCGAGATCGTTGGACGCCGCGTGAAAATTAAGCCAGCTTGAGCGTAATATGCTTCGATCCTCAGCTCTCAAATGACTATTTTGAGGGTCGTTGCAATTGGTTGATTGCAACTTTTTTGACGATCCATTGTCGAGCAGACGATAATTTTTATCTATTGAAATTGAAGTTGATGATGGGATAGAAAATGCAACGAGATCTGGCATGGCGCCAATTTCTTCTTATTCTATTGCTGATGCTGCTTCCGATCGGATTGTCAGCTCAGCGTCCAGATGATTTAGTGAATATCAAAGATTTGGATTCGACGATTATTGTCGATTTGAAGTATGCCACAGCAGATAATTTTTTGCATGATACGCTTTATGCAGCGAATATTTGTTTGCTCCGCCGGGCGGTAGCGGAGCGATTGGTCAAGGTTCATAGAACGTTGCAAGCAGAGGGATTGGGGTTAAAGATTTGGGATGGTTATCGACCGCTATCGGTTCAGAAAAAGATGTGGCAGAAGGTACCCGATCCCCGATATGTGGCAGATCCAGCCCGAGGCTCGAATCATAATCGGGGCGCAGCAGTGGATGTGACCCTGGTCGATCGCTACGGAAATGAGTTAGAAATGCCCACGAAATTTGACGATTTCAGCCCGGCTGCGGCCAGCGATTATCCATACGGTTCTGCAACGGCGCGAAAAAATCGCGAGCGACTGAAACAGGCGATGCGTTCCCAGGGCTTTCGGGCAACTTCATCCGAATGGTGGCATTTCAATGCCCATGATTGCAAAAAGTACTCGATCTTAGATGTACCTTTGGAGCAATTTGCCCGCTCCCATCGCCAAAATTGATAGCGTTTCTGATCAAATTAGGAAAAACAAAGCATGTCCAAAATCAAACAAGCTCTGATCAGTGTTCACGATAAAACTGGCATTGTTGAATTTGCTCGGTCGTTACAACAAATGGAGATCCGCATCATCTCGACTGGCGGGACGGCCCAGTTGCTGCAACAAAATAGGATCAGTTGTCAATCGGTTTCAGCTATTACTGGAATGCCAGAGATGCTCGATGGTCGTGTGAAAACGCTGCACCCGTTTATCCACGGCGCGATTCTGGCTCGCAGGGATAATCCTGACCATCTGCGGCAGCTTCATGAGCAGGGGATCTCGCCAATCGATATGGTCGTGGTAAATCTCTATCCGTTCGAACAGACCATTCGTCAGCCGAATGTTACCATAGATCTGGCGATTGAAAATATCGATATTGGTGGTCCTACTATGATCCGGGCGGCGGCTAAGAATTATGCAGATGTTGCGGTGGTTACCTCGCCGAATCAGTATGCGTCCATCATTAAAGAATTATTGGATCATCGCGGTGAATTGAGCCTGGCAACTCGACAGCGCCTGGCCGTACAGGCGTTTGCGCTGACGCATCAATACGACGGGGCGATCGCTCGTTATCTGCAGAATACAATTGGTTCTGAGCTATATCCCGCGCGACTAACCCTGAATTTGGCGAAGATCAGCGAGCTCCGCTACGGCGAAAACCCGCATCAAACGGCAGCTTTTTATCGTGATCTGAATGCAACCCATCCAGGGATCACGGATCTCCGGCAGCTTCATGGCAAGGAATTGAGTTTCAATAATATCATGGATCTTGATGCTGTGGTGAAGATCGTGCAGAGTTTCGACCAACCCTGCGCGGTCATTGTGAAACATCATAATCCCTGTGGGATTGGGATTGGAACCCAGATCTTCGAGGCGTTTGAAAAAGCATTGGCAACTGATCCGGTTTCAGCTTTCGGAGGAATTTTCGGCTTCAACCGAGCAGTCGATGCGACAACTGCTGCGAAATTGGCAGAAATGTTCATTGAGGTGGTAGTGGCGCCTGAGTATGATGCTGAGGCATTTCAAATATTAGCGAAAAAGAAAAACGTCCGGTTATTGAAGCTGAAAATTTCCTCAGAATTGACCACAGAAATGGATTTTAAGCGGGTCGCGGGCGGCGTATTGGTGCAAAGCCCAGATAACAAAACGATCGATGATCTTGAGCTTCATGTCGTTACCAAACGGGCTCCAACCGAGTTGGAATGGGCTGGTTTGAAATTCGCCTGGAAGGTTGTAAAATGGGTAAAGTCCAATGCGGTGGTTTTTTGTCTGCCGGATCGCACCATTGGCATCGGCGCGGGTCAGATGTCCCGGGTCGATTCATCGCTATTAGCGGTGGAAAAGGCGCGAAGGTCGGGGCTGTCATTGCAAGGAACGGTCGTTGCTTCCGACGCCTTTTTTCCATTTCGGGACGGCGTGGACGCTGCGGCTGAAGCTGGTGCGACCGCAATCATCCAACCTGGTGGTTCAGTCCGCGATGCAGAAGTCATCCAAGCAGCCGATGAACATCGCATGGCAATGGTCTTCACTGGTGTTCGACATTTCCGACATTGAGGATGACATCAAGCTCGTTTGGTCATGATGATTTCTTTATCTTGCTCCGCTAGATTAATTGAAAGTGGACCAAGAGTTCAATGCAATAGAATTTCAAAAAGGTTTTCCGAGTGCCTGAATTTTTTGATGAATAAGAACCATGAAGGGTTATAAGGATAATGGCAGATTTCGCCAAGAGAAACATCAAAGGAGCTGATATGCCGTTTTCATTTTTATCTTCGTATTTATCTAACGATATTGCCATCGATCTTGGAACGGCAAACACGTTGGTCTATGTGAAAGGTCGCGGGGTGATGGTCAACGAGCCATCGATCGTCGCCGTCAAAAAATCAAATCAGGATATCGTTGCCTATGGGAGCGCTGCAAAAGATATGGTTGGTCGTACCCCGGGAGAGATTGTGACCGTGCGACCATTGAAGGACGGGGTGATTGCGGATTTCGAGTTAGCGGAGCGGATGATTCGCTATTTTATCCGCCGAGTGAAAATCAATCGTTTTATTAGGCCTCGCATCGTCGTTGCGATTCCCTCTGGAATAACCGATGTGGAGAAACGGGCAGTTCGCGATTCTGCGGAACATGTCGGCGCACGAGAGGTTTATCTGATTGATGAGCCAATGGCAGCCGCCATTGGCGTTGGATTACCAATTCACGAGCCGGTGGGCAGCATGGTAATTGACATCGGGGGTGGCACGACCGAAATCGCTGTCATTGCCCTTTCTGGAATCGTCAATGACACTTCGATCCGCATCGCCGGGGATGAGATGACCGAGTCCATCGTGCAATATTTCAAGCGTAAATATAACTTGCTCATTGGAGAAAACACCGCAGAGATGATCAAATGCACCATCGGTTCGGCTGCGCCGTATCACGAGAAAGCCTCATTAACGGTCAAGGGTCGCGATCTTGTCGCTGGCATTCCAAAGACGGTGGAAATCACTTCAGAAGAGGTGCAGGAAGCATTATCCGAGCCGGTGGCAGCCATCGTCGAAGCAGTGAAACTTTGTCTAGAACAAACCCCACCTGAGTTATCTGCCGACATTTTGGATCGCGGCATCATCCTTACTGGGGGCGGCTCACTGCTCAAAGGATTGGATGAGCGACTCAGGCAGGAGACCAATTTGCCGATCATTGTAGCTGACGATCCGTTGACCTGTGTGGTCAGAGGAGCCGGAAAAATTCTTGATGATTTGGAACATTATCATAAAGTACTTACCAAGCCAAGAAAAGAGTATGTGGCTTAGTGCATGTCGTTGCGATCGACATGATTTGTTATGGCTGTTTGATCGATTTGGCGACATTTCATTTTTAATCAAACGGACAACATGGCACGTTATCGAGATTTTTCTGATTATCGGGATTATGCCTTGCATGCGATTCTGGTGCTGGTTGCGTTGATCTTGCTTGCGACCAACCAGAATCCCCAGATTGAATCGTTCAAACTCTGGATGGTTGGGCTCATCAGCGAGTTCCAGGAGCGTTGGGATTCCGTCAAGAGCTATTACGATTTAAAGCAGAAAAACGAGCAATTATTATTAGAAAACACCCGACTGTCGCTTGAAAATAGCCAGATGGCCGAGATAAAATTAGAAAATGAGCGACTAAGGGAATTAATTGCATTCAAAGTAAGGA
The DNA here is from genome assembly GCA_034506395.1 of candidate division KSB1 bacterium. NCBI lineage: Bacteria > Pseudomonadati > Candidatus Zhuqueibacterota bacterium. The sequence goes on from JAPDPQ010000008.1 coordinate 145,124, forward strand.
CTCCATGGCGCCTGATCCCAGCTCGGATTGTCGTCAAGGGCCAGAGAGGCCCGATTACTGCCATTGTCCTTAACGTTGGAACCCATCACGGTGTAACTAAAAATATGGCCTTGGTGACTGGAGAAGGACTGGTGGGGAGAATTTATCAAGCTGGGCCAGATCAGTCCATTGGACATATTTTATTAGATCGAAATTTTAGAGTGAGCGCTAAAATTCAACGGAGTCGCGTCGATGGAATTGTGAGTTGGGAAGGGGGCGAGCTTTGTCGCCTGAACGATGTACCCAAACGGGCGGACGTGCAGCTTGGCGATGCTGTCATTACTTCTGGTTACAGCGAAATTTTTCCGGCTGGCATACCCATCGGAACGATTGTCAATATTCACGATTCTCCTCGAGCGCTCTTCCTCCAGATCGAACTGAAGCCATCGGTAGATTTTCAAAAATTAGAGGAGGTTTTTGTTGTCGCCGACCTTGCAAAAGTTGAATGAGAACACTCCGCTATCGATCGACGCCATGTTAGCGTGTGGAGGAAACAGCACTCTTTCAACAGTCACATCAACATTCGAATTTCTGCCGAAAAAATAAGAATTGTCTGAGAGTGGCATTGTCTCGGACAAATTTAAAGTGTGTAAGTGTCTAACACATAAATTCGTCCCGAAGCAATGAAATATATTTTGGTCGTACTTTAAAAAGAGCATCAAGCAAAAATCCTGAAGTTTTGATAGGCAATAAAAAATCAACAGAATGCTCTCGCTCGACGAGCTGAATATAGCGCATAATGTGTTTTTGCGGGATATCGATTAAGTTTAAAAATGATCGCAGGTGAAGAAACAGAGGTCAAGCCTCATTCATGCAATTGATCAAATACATGATTGCTTTTGTGATTTTGTTGATCGTTGAGATCAACTTTATGCAACTGATCGCAATTAAGGATGTCACGCCAGATTTAATCTTGATCTTTGTGATCATTGTCAGTTTGAAAGAAAATCGAAATCGGGCAGGAGTAATAGGCTTTTTTGCCGGGCTTATTCAGGATGCGATGACAACACATTTTTTCGGCCTATCTGCTTTAGCAAAGACGATTGTCGGTTTCTGGGGATCATTTTTCCAGCGGCCGAATAAAAAATATAATTTAATTTCATATCTCCTTGCTGTAGTTTCCTTGGTGCTTATTCACGAGGTCATTTTTGGTTTTATCTACAAGTTGTCGCTTCATCTTGGATTTTTTAAAGCGCTGATCCGTTTTATAATTCCCAGAGCGCTTTACACCAGCTTTTTTGCTTTGATGGTTTATTTGCTATTCAGGGAGCGGCTCTGGAAAAGTGAGGAACGATTTGAATAATTGGTTGGATTTGCTATGCAACCGTTCATGACGCTTGCCAAAAAGCAGGTTGTTTATTCGGCGTTTGTGATAATATTGTTTATGATTTTAATTGCGCGATTTTTTTATTTGCAGATTTATAAACAGGAGCAATATTTCAAAGCTTCCGAGCGCAACAGGATCCGAGAGATTACAGTGGAACCCAATCGCGGATTGATGTTCGACCGCAATGGGGAAGTTTTAGTTGACAATTACCCGTCTTATTCCGCTTATGCTATTCCCTTTGAGGTGAGAAAGGCGGATAGCGTCCTAAATTTGGCCGGTAGAATTTTAGATATAAGCCCCGCCGAAATTCGCAGCATCATCGCACGTGAACGCAGCGGCCAGTTTACGCCCGTTAAGCTGAAACGACAAATCGATTTTAAGACCATTAGCCTGATCGAAGAGCTTCGATTGGATCTGCCTGGAATTCTTTATCAGAACGAACCAAGGCGCTACTATCCTTCTGGAATTCGAGCACCACATCTATTCGGCTATTTGGGGGAAGTAACCAAAAGCGAATTAAACCAACCTGAATATAAAAATTTTCGCCTCGGGGATATTGTTGGCAAAAAAGGATTGGAACGATACTATGATTCGGAACTCAGAGGCCTTCGCGGTTATCAATATGTAGAGGTAGATGCTTATGGAAGAGAAATTAAGGCCCTCAAGGACAAGCCCGAGATTTTACCAGTCCCAGGTCGAAATTTGCACCTGACCATTGATGCGCCGTTACAACGAATGTTAGAAGCTCGCATGGATTCATTACAAGGCGGCGCCGTGGTTGTGGATTGCCATACCGGGGGTGTTCTGGCATTGGTCAGCAAGCCAGATTTTGATCCAGAAATTTTCACCAAACCTGTCCCAGTCGAAGTCTGGCATTCATTAATTAATGATCCGAGAAAGCCGCTTTATGATCGCATGGTGCAAAGTCTTTACCCCCCTGGCTCCACCTATAAATTGGTCCTGGTCGCAGCGGCGCTTGAAACTGGCAGCATTACGCCAAGCTGGAAAGCATTTTGCCCCGGCTATACCTGGATGGGACGGCGACGATTTGATTGCTGGAACATTAATGGGCATGGAGAATCCGATCTTTTACAAGCGATCGAGCAATCCTGCAATGTCTATTTTTATAAATTGGGGTTAAAAGTGGGGCTGGATCATTGGGCTCACTTTTCGCGGATTTTCTTGTTCGATAAGCCAACCGGGATTGATTTGATCAATGAAAGAGCTGGCTTGGTTCCAGATCGAGCTTACTTGGATCGGCAGTTTGGTAAGGATCAATGGCCCAAAGGGTTGATCTTTAACCTCGCGATCGGCCAGGGAGACCTGTTGGTAAGCCCATTACAAATGGCACGGTTAGCTATGATTATCGCTAATGAGGGGGTTTATCGTCAGTTTCATATTTTGAATTATCTCGAAGATCCACTCACCAAAACGAAAAAACCAGCGCAGGTAGATTCCGTTCGGATCGTTGGAGTTTCCGCTGAGACGTTCAAAATTATCAAACAAGGCATGTATCGCGTATGTAATGGGGATCGAGGAACTGGTCGGGCGGCCAACTATCGCGATATAACGGTTGCTGGAAAAACGGGCACAGCCCAAAATCCCCACGGCGATGATCATGCATGGTTTATCGGTTTTGCCCCATTCGAGGCACCTCAAATTGCTTTTTGTATCTTCGTCGAAAATGGCGGCTCAGGCGGCAGGAATGCAGCACCTATCGCTCGTGAAATCATTAAGAACTATTTTTTCCGGGCTAAAACAAATGATGACAAAATTTGAGGACATTAAAGTATCAAATGCAGATTATGCGTTTTTTTTAGCAGTGTTGCTGCTTTGTATCATTGGTTTGATAGCCATATATAGTGCTTCCTACCAAGCGGAGTCCCCAGCACTTAAAGATAACTTCGCCAAGCAACTCGTTTGGTTAATGTTAGGCCTGATTCTCATGGGAATTATTATTATTCTCCCGGTTCGCTTTTTCTGGTCTTTAGCTTATGTCCTGTATTTTTTAACAATATTTCTACTCATCCTTACGCTGGTAATTAACCGCGGAAATCCAGTCGCACGATGGCTACCGATCGGATCGTTCCAATTTCAACCATCTGAGCTCGCCAAAATTAGCGTGGTTATTTTTCTCGCACGATACCTTGCTGAGGAAAAACGCGACCTCAACAAATTTAAGGACATCCTTATCGCCTTTGTCATCGTGTTAGTCCCCGCGCTGTTGATTGTCAATCAGCCAGACTTAGGAACTTCGCTCGTCTTTTTCGCGATTGTCCTGCCAATTTTATTTTGGGCTGGACTGCCCAGTTTCTACCTTTTTATTATACTCACCCCTTTCATCACGATGATTTCATCATTTAACTTTTATACATATTTTTTAGCAATGGCGCTCATCATTGTGGTTCTATTGCTATTTAAACGAAAGATTTTGCTTTCAAGTCTTGTGATTATAGCAAACATCGTAATGGGTATTATAACGCCAATGCTATGGAATCAAATGCGAGAATATCAGCGGCATCGAATCCTCACCTTTCTGGGATTAGAGATGGATCCAAAAGGATTGAGCTATCAGGTGATTCAATCTAAAGTAGCGATCGGATCTGGTGGATTTTGGGGAAAGGGGATTCTCAAAGGTACTCAAACCCAACTACGATTTTTGCCTGAGCAACACACAGATTTCGTATTCTCAGTAGTGGGTGAAGAGCTTGGATTCATCGGCAGTAGCATAGTACTAATATTGTTTTTATTTCTTCTCTTGCGGGCAATCTATATTGCTGCAAAGGTGCGAAATAAATTTTCAGGGCTCATGGTCATTGGCGCTACCGCTGTACTGGGATTTCACATTATCATCAATATTGGTATGACCGTGGGAATGATGCCAGTGACAGGCCTGCCTCTTCCTTTTTTAAGCTATGGGGGGTCTTTTTTATTGGTATCCATGAGTTTTGTCGGGATAATCATAAACGCTTCAATCCGAAGGTTCAGATATTAGATCGTGATAGTTGAAATTAGAGGTTCGATCGAAATCGATCGGCAAAAGGTTCTCCGTAGTGCTTTAATCCCATTATTTAGCCTAAGACGCATGGCAATAGTTACAAACAAGCCTTTGAGACGAGAAATTTAGTGATATAATTTCAAAAAATAAAAAAAATTGCTTGACTTTTTAAATAAAGTTTGATAAATTTTTATAAATAATTTCCACAAACACCTTCATTTAGAAAAAGGAGAATAATTTTGATCACGAAAACGTCCTTTCTTCGGCTTGTCGCCGTTTTGATCTTGCTATTCACATCAACAATTGCGCAAGGGGGGAGTGAACAAACAAATTTTGGGATCGGCTTAAAAGCTGGAGCAAATCGATTGGAAGGGGATTGGCGGAATCCCTCCCTCAAACCGATGATCTATGGTCAGTTGATTTATAATTTGTTCGATTATCTGGCTATTTGTGCAGAAGGCGGATATTCAAAGGTCGGTACCAAAGATAATACGGCGATTGAAACCATCCTCATCCCCTATGAAGGTCATTTGATGTTCTCCTTTTACCCGCTGGGCAGAGTTAATCCCTATGTGATTCTTGGCGGTGGAGGAGTTTTTTGGAATTACACCGAAAATGGACAAACGAAAGTCGACCCCAATACCGGGAAATATTTCAAAGGATATGATTCGTTCATCAAAAGTGGTGGTGGCCTAGAAATCGCCCTTAATCGAGCTCGGAGCTTTTATTTAAATCTCGGAGCTACCTATAGACTTTCATTCACCGATTGGTTAGATATCAACAAATCTGGGAATGAAAATGATGGCGTTATTGATGTCCATGGTGGCCTCACTTTTTATTTTCGAACCAATTCTCGGGGTGATCGGGATAATGATGGGGTTCCTGACGAATTAGATTTGAAGCCAGAGATAAAGGAAGATCCAGATGGATATATGGATCATGATGGCAAACCTGAGGGTATCCCTCCAATTAGCATTCCAAAGAGCTCTGGTAGTGATGAAGAGAGCGATCGTCAGCCTCCTGTGGTCATTCATTCGCCAGTCAAACGAGTAGAAAGTGGAAGAGACATTCGAATTCGAGCCGATATCTATGAAGATCGAAAGCTGAAAGTCGCATCGATTTTATATCGACCTGTGGGATCGGATCAATGGAAGGTGGGTCAGCTATTGAACGTAGGGGGAACTCTGTATGAGGGTGTCATACCTGGGAGAAGTGTCCAAAAACAGGGTGTAGAATATTGTGTCATTGCCGTGGATGAGGCAATTAGCGGGGTTGGTTATAGTGGATTACCGAAAATCCCAAATCGCGTTGAAGTTTTGGGACATCCGAAATTCTGGCGGATTGTTGCTGGATCGGCCGCGTTAATCGGTTGGGGGGCATCTGGCTATTACATTTTAAAAAAACAAAAGTAGCTTAAATTTTTCTTTGAGGGGAAAAATATGAGATCAAAACATCTGGCAAGCATCATATGCAGCCTGAGCTTGCTGGTCCTGATCTTTGCTGGGTGTGCAACCACCAAACAGGAGAGCACTGTTCAAGGCCAGCCCGCGGGGTCAGAATTGGATCAGATCTTAGGCGCTTCAGAGGAGGGGCAAAAACAAGAGGCAGCAGATGAAGCGGAAGTGCTTCGGCTGCTGGGTATTGCTAAGGAAAAAGCAGAACCAGAACCGGCTCCGCAACCGACAAGCACCGATGATCAATTGAAGAAGGATATTGCAGAACTCGAGCGCAGGTTAGCTGAAAAAGATGCTGAAATCGCCCGACTCAAATCCGATCTTGAAGCCGCCAAGGAAGAAAAGACAAGCAAAATCGAATCGAGCAGCGAGAGACAGCCTTCGGTAGCCACAAAAACGGAGATATCAACAACTTTTACTGGCGATCTGCGCCAAGATTATCAGAACGCATTGTCAGAATACTATAACCGCAATTATAAGTTGGCGATCCAGTTATTCGAAGAATTATTAGCTCGGTATCCGAATACCTCTTTGTCTGATAACTGTCGCTATTGGATCGGAGAGAGCTACTACGCTTTGGGTAACTTTAATCAAGCGATCATCGAGTTTACCAAGGTATTCTCGTTCGCCAATTCCAACAAGCTGGACGATGCTCAGCTCAAATTGGGCCTATGCTATCTAAGATTAGGCGATCGAGAACGCGCGCGACAAGAATTCGAACGGCTGATAAGTGACTACCCCAACAGCGAATATGTAACTAAAGCCCAACAATATCTATCCAAGCTATAGCCATCGGATCATTGGTTATCTTTCTCATTTAGGTCGAAAGGTATAAGGCCGAGATCCTTTCGACCTTTTATTTATAATGCCGTTCTTAATGGGAGGACATTTTGTCGATCCGCTTTGCACGATCGGGATAATATTTCATTTATTTATTCGGATGTGCCATTTATCCAGCGATGGATTTCATAATTCCGCATGATGAAAAATGTAATCTACTGGCATTAATGTGTGGATTTAAGCAAAAATTAAGTTATTCTCGACTCATCCTGTAGACAATTATGCAAGGAACATTTAAAATTCTTTACGCTGCTGCTGAGATTGCTCCGTTTGTGAAGACCACCGCTATGGCAGAAGCGGCGAATTCGCTTGCCCGAGCATTAAAGGATTTTGGACATGACATCAGGCTTTTTATTCCAAAATACAGCGTAATAAATGACCGAAAATACACGATCCGCGAGGTCATTCGTTTGAAAGCGATTAAGGTAGCGATGGGGGATAAAGTCAGCTATGTGGATGTAAAGTCGGCTTTTCTACCGAACTCAAAAGTTCAAGTATACTTTGTCGAGAATAAAGATTTTTTTGATCGCCCCGATCCATTCATTGATCCAGAGACAGGCCAACCCTATTCTGATAATGCCGAACGCTTCAGCTTTTTTTGCAATGCTATTTTCGTCATACTTACAAAATTGCACTGGCAGCCCGATATCATTCACTGCAATGATTGGCACACTGCATTGATACCTTATTTGCTGAAATATATTTATGAAAAGGATCCATTTTATTCCAAAATAAAGACGTTGCTAAGCATTCATGACCTTTCTGCTCAAGGGGTCTTTAATGCTGAAGTTCTGCCTTCCATTGGATTCCCGCAAGAAATATTTACTCCCAATAGCCCATTTGAACATAATGGAAAGGTTAATTTGCTAAAAGCTGGTTTGCTGAGCGCCGACTTTATTAATACCACCAGTAAAATCTATGCCAAACAGATCCAAACATCAATGGAAGCGAGTTTCGGTCTTCAGGATACGTTTCGTATTCGGGCTAAAAACATAGTTGGAATACCCAGCGGAGCGAATTACTCCGTCTGGAACCCCGAAACCGATCCGCTAATTCCATATCAATTTTCCAAGAAAGATTTTCGTGGCAAGCTGCAAAATAAGGAACATCTTTTGGCAGCATTGGGGATGCCATTTAAACAGGAATTGCCGCTTATTGGAATTCCATTGCAAAATCTATCTCAAGATGCCCAAACGACAATTGTAGCTGCTTTGAATGAGATTATTCAGCTCAATGTTCAACTGCTTCTCTATGGGGGAGGAAGTACCAGCCTTCAAAAATCATTGCAATCAGTGGTGAAGAAAAATCCGCAAAAAATCGCTTTCCAATTTCAATATGATGAAGCTTTTGAGCATCTGGTGGTGGCAGGATGTGATTTATTTTTTAATCCATGCAAGATTGAGCCGTGTGGATCGATTGATATTTATTGCCTGAAATATGGAACGATTCCGATTGTCCATGAATCTATTGGGGTGATGGATCTGATCAAAAGCTACGATGCAACGATGAACAAAGGTAATTGTTTTACTTATTCGGATTATTCGGTTCCATCGATGATGCAGGCTGTGATCGCAGCAATAAATTTATTTAAAGACGATGCGAATTGGCGAAAATTGATGGACCGAAACATGCGATTGAATTTTTCATGGGAATTAGCAGCAGAAAATTATCAGAAGCTATATGAAAAGATCATTAATTAAACTCCAATGCCGCTCAGATAGCAGAAATCATCGAAAAATTTTACATTGTTGAAATTGACTAACTACATAGAAAATCTTCTATTTATTTTGTTTCATATTGTGACATTGTTTCCATTCAAAACACGAAAAAACCTTTTTAATCCCCAAAGCAAATACAAAGCTTGCCTAATTAATTAGCAGATAGCGATCCCCTTCATGCCGGTTCACAATGGCATTGAATTTGCATCAAGGAAATCGAAGAAAGGGAAATTCATGGAAGATGCAAGGGGAGGATTGCTATCGATTGTAGATTGCAATATTCAAAAAGTGGATCAGCTATAAATGCAGGGAATAGAGCTCAATCTAAACAAGATTGGCACGAGGGGGGACATTGCGCTATTACGGATCAAAGGCTATATTGATACGACGACCTCGAGCGAGGTTTCAGGGAAATTAAGTGAAATCATTCGCAGCGGCTGCTTTCAATTAATCATTGATATGGGGGGCGTCAATTACGTGAGCAGTGCCGGATGGGGAGTGTTTGTGGGAGAAATTCGGAACATCCGGGAGCATGGGGGGGATCTAAAGATTGTTCAAATGATGCCCGATGTCTTTGAAGTGTTTGAGATGCTCGAATTCAACAGAATTCTTGATTATTACGAAACCATAGAAGAAGCAGTCAACGATTTTGACATCAGCATTGGTCTTGACATTACGCAGAATTGGCAATTGCGGCAACCTGAAGTCTCAGCAGATGCAGTTTCTGTATCTATCCCATCACCCAAATCGATGGTAAAGCCTGCCATCCAGAAAGGCGAGCAGAAAGTGCATCCGAGGGCCCTCTTTAGTAAGCCAAAAATCGATGAGGCTACATTGCCGTTAGTCGAGAAAATCAAAATACTGGTCATTGAGAATCCGAATGACGGTGCCTGGGAGATCAAAAAGAAATTGAATACCCAGCGATTTGGGAATGTTTCGGTTGGCTATTTCAAAATTCGTGATATTCTCAAAAAATATAACTTGGAAACCAAAGAAAAAAGGTATCGATTCTATCGCTCACGTTAAATAAATCTTGCTGAGTGGTGCTGGAAGACCGGGTTCAGATCGCCATTTGTTGTGAAGCCCCTGCATATGCAATCGCACTGGTTACAGGGGCTTTGTTTTGTCTTTCCCAAAACTTAAAATAATTGAGAGGTGGAGAAATGATGGCTAGGCTGCAAAATCGTTTGCTGAGGATTTGGGGGATTGGTTTGATTTGCGCTTTGTTTGGTTTGCTTTGGAGTACATCAATCAATGCGCTGCAGAAAAAAGGGACGATCAATGAATTCAACCCTGGCGATGCTGTCAGAATTTCTGTTATCGAGCTGGGGCGAGGGATGGATCGAAGTCCGCTCAATATTAGCGGCGATTATACGATCAATAGCGCAGGATATATAACCCTCCCGATCATTGGCAATGTGAAAGCGGTGGGAAATGATCGGAATAGTCTCGCTAAAAATCTGGTTGAACTCTACAGCCCATATTTGAAAGAGCCATACATCACGACGACCCCATTGATCCGGATCACGTTGATGGGGGCGTTCAACAAGCCTGGTTCATATCGCATCAGTCCAGAGAGCTCGCTGTGGCAGCTCATCGAATTAGCAGGTGGGCCAAAGGAGGATTGTGATCTGAATAGCATTCGGGTTGAGCGAGGCGGCAAGGTTCTGATGAAAAATATGCTTGAACAATTCGAGAGAGGGCATTCTTTGGAGGATATTGGTGTTCGATCAGGGGACCAGATAATTGCCAAGGGGAGATCGAGTTTCGGACTTCGAGAGATTATGAACTATAGCTATTTTATCATGACTGCTGTATCGATGTATTTTAGCATTAAAAGCTATAATCGGTAATCAACGCTTCATTGGAGGAGTGAGATTCATGCCTGGTATGGAGGAGATGTTTTTTGAGAGCGATTCCAATGAGGAATCGAGCTTTGATCTGAATCGATATATTCAGGCCATTTTAAAAAGAAAATGGTTGATTCTTGCTATCGTTTTGGGGGTATCGATCCCATGGTTATTATATTTGAAGAGCCTACCCCCGACTTATGAGGCATCATGTCAAATTCGGTTCCGTAATCTTGAGCGAGAAGGGGAAGCGGCGATCAGCGACGATCGGATTACCGAGCTAAAAAGCCGATCTTTTGCTGAGCGGGTTGTGGCGCAGTTGGGATTAACGCTATCGATGGAGAAGGGGAAGAACAATATCCACCGACGCAAATTATTTGAAGAGTTTACTTCGACCCAAAATCCAGAGGCTGGGGACTATGTGTTTCGCTGGCAAGATGATGGGACGTATAAAATCATGCGAAAAATTGAAGATCGAGAGATTTTGATCGATGAAGGCGCATTATTGCAGGCGCAAATGGCGTCTCGTTCCACTAACGCTGGCTTTACGTTTCGTTTAACCTCGGATTTTTCGAATTTGCCGCACGAGATCAACTTTAAAATCGTTCAGTTTCGCCGGGCAGTGGAATCATTTCAGAATCGAACCGAAATCACCGTGTTGGGTGGCAATATCCTAAAATTGACGATGACTGATCATGATCCAGTTCTGGCCGCTCAGATGGTCAATCGTTTGGCCGACATTTATGTTTTAGAGAGCAGATCTTTGAAAAAGAAAAGCGCTGATGCCAAGAAAAACATTATCAAAGAGCGGTTGGAACACGCCAGGGAGGAGCTCGAGCAGGCAAAAGAAGAATTACGGGCCTTCAAAAGCACTCATTTTGTCAGTCTTGACACCGAGACACGAGCGCAGATGGATGAAAAAAATCGGATCGAAACGGAGCTAAGCGCCTACCAGAACGCCCGCGATGCAATCAGAACATTGCTCGACAAAATTATCAGCATCGGAAATAGCATTGAAAGTCAGAAGGATTTGAAATACGTTTACATTCAATTGGCCAATCTTCCGACCTTCGAGACCAACCCAAGAATGGGATTTTTAAAAGAAGAACTCGCAGATCTTGAACGACAGTATGAAGAGGGAGTGCGGACCTATACGGAGCGACATGAATCGGTGATCGCCATTAGCCAAAAGATAGCGCAGAGTCGGAATAAGGTTAAGCAGGAAGCGGAGAGCCACATGGACAATCTGAACTCAAAAATCGCACAACTTTCCTCTCGGTTGGCGTCGTTAGAGTTTAAACTGAAACAACAACTCCCTGCTGACCAGTTGCGACTGCAAGAGTTGGAGGATCAATATAAGGCTAAGACAGAGCTGTATAACCAGTTATATTCACAATTCCAATTGGCAGAGCTCCAGCAGGTAGCCGAAACCGAAAATGTTGACATTTTAGATCCAGCGCTTATCCCAGATTATCCAGTTAATCGCGATAAAAAGAAAAAGGCGGCGATGGGTATTTTGTTCAGTTTGGCTTTGGGGGTCGGTATTGCTTTGGCGATCGATTTTTTTGATAAAAGCATCAAGACCGTGGATGACGTGAAGAAGTTTCTTAAGCTGGAGGTGCTTGGCGCAATTCCAAGCATTGATTTTAAAGATCTGAATGACTATCAGGATTCGGAAAAAATCAAGCAAATTGACCAGCAGTTAGTCACTTATGATTATTCACCGACGCCGATCGGTGAGGCTTATCGGTCGTTGCGCACGAATTTGGTGTTTTCGAAACAAACGGGGCGAATCCATTCATTTGTGATCACGAGTACAGCTCCTGGCGATGGTAAGTCGTTTACTGCAGCGAATGTCGCCATTTCTATGGCTCAACATAAGAGCAATACTTTGATTATCGATGCGGACCTGCGACGTGGGGTGCTCCACAACACTTTTGGTGTACCGAAGGAACCTGGATTGACCAACTATTTGACTGGCATGGTGAGCTTTCAGCACATCATCAACGAAACCCTGACACCCAACCTGTCGATGATCAGTTGCGGTTCACTGCTGCCCAATCCTTCGGAGCTGTTGGGCTCTCCGCAAATGAAGCGCTTTTTGGATGAGGCACGCCGCAAATTCGATATTATCATTTTTGATAGCCCGCCGCTGAATGCTGCAACCGATGCCATTGTCATCGGTACCCAGGTGGATGCGGTGGTGTTAGTGATTCGAGCTGGGGTTACAGATCGAAATCTGGCTAAACAGAAGTTGGAAATGTTTAAAAACGTGCCGGTGCGATTGCTGGGCGTTGTTCTTAATGGCACTCACGCCGAATTCGGCCATGATGGATATAGCTATTATCACTATTAAATGAGTAGGGTTGATTATGTACTATTTTGTGACTGGGGGAGCTGGTTTTATCGGGTCGCATTTGATTGAACGCCTTTTAGCGGAGAATCATCATGTTTGGTGTCTCGATAATTTCAACGACTATTACCCACCCGAGATGAAACAGAAAAATCTTGAAGTTGCCCAGTCGCATGCCAATTTTAAATTGATTCAAGGAGACATCCTTGATGAGCGGCTGTTAACAGACATTTTTCAAAGTCAACAGTTTGATGGTATTATTCATTTGGCAGCTCGCGCTGGCGTTCGGCCTTCGGTGCAACAACCAAAACTTTATGAAGAAGTAAATGTGAGGGGAACGCTTAACCTGCTGGAGATCGCTCGGGTTTTCCAGGTCCAGAAGTTTATCATGGCTTCGTCTTCGTCGGTTTACGGCAACAATCGCAAAGTGCCTTTTTCTGAGGACGACCCAGTAGACCAGCCGATTTCCCCCTATGCGGCGACTAAAAAAGCCGCTGAGTTGATCGGCTATACCTATTGGAATTTGTTCAACATCTCTGTCACGTGTCTCAGGTTCTTTACAGTTTATGGGCCGAGACAGCGACCTGATATGGCAATTCATAAATTCACCCGATTAATCGCCAACGATGAAGAGATTCCCATTTATGGAGATGGCTCAGCTCAGCGCGATTTCACCTTTATTTCGGACATTATTGAGGGGGTCGTGCGTTCGATCGAACGATGCCAAGGTTATCACATCTACAATCTCGGTGATTCCCGTGTGGTATCATTGATGCAGTTGCTGAACCTGATTGAGCAGAACCTGGGCAAAAGGGCAAAGATTAAATATCTCCCGGCCCAGCCAGGGGACGTCCGCATCACCTATGCGGATATTCAGAAAGCCACTGATGATCTCGGCTATCGTCCGCTTGTCCCCATTGAACAGGGCATTGCGGCATTTGTTGAATGGTTTCTCCAATATGACAATCATTTCGGATCCGCTCGTTCGTCGAAGTAATTTGGTTAAATCCGCAAATTGTCGGGGCGTGGGATGGTTAAAGAGAAAGAGGCATTCATTGTCAACATCATGAAATTTACTGACGCAACGGTTGTCATAATATCGTTTGTGTTAGCCTATTTCATCGATGATTTTTTCAGAAGCATCTATGATTTCCATGAGATGGCTTATGCCATCGCTCCTACTCTGGAAGGATTGATCTATTTCTCGAAGATGAATTGGCCTTTGACGGTTTCGATCGTTCCTGTGTGGCTGTTAATCCTTTCTGCGCTAGATGCATATAAAGATTTTCGCACTCGGGTGTTCAAAAAAGAACTCCTGATTATCCTCAAAGCGGCGCTGTTTTCGGTGATCGTATTTGGGAGCATCTTCTTCATTTTGCAGATGCAATTCACCAGCCGACTCTATGTCGCCATCTTCACGCTGACCACGAGCATTTGCCTGATCGTCGAAAAGCGATTGTTCTCACAATTGTTGAATCTAATGCACAAAAGCGGTTACAACCAGGTTAACTTGTTGATCGTGGGCACCGGCCGTCGCGCTCAGGAGTTCATTCGCGCGGTAAAAAGCCATGCCAACTGGGGACTGCGGATTGTTGGGCTGATCGATGATGAGCATGGCCTATATGGCAAAGAGATTGAAGGCTACCGCGTTCTGGGTCGAATTCAAGATATCCCCTTTATATTGCATCGAAAAGTGATCGATCGGGTGATTTTTGTTGTGCCGAGGCTCTGGCTTCATCGGTTGGACGATGTGATCCTTGCTTGTGAGCGGGAAGGGATTTCAACCTCGATTTCGCTGGATCTATATGATCTGCGGATCGCCAAGATGCGGCAGACCAATTTCAATAATTTCCCGTTGCTTGAATTTGAAACTTTCACCGCTAAAGAATGGCAGCTTTTTATCAAGCGGCTAATGGATATTGTGCTCTCACTGTTCTTTTTGATTATTACCTCACCGATCTATTTGATAACGGCTATTGCTATTAAATTAACTTCAAAGGGACCAGTCTTCTTTCAACAAATCCGCTGTGGACTCAATGGTCGCAAGTTTACGCTTTACAAATTTCGCTCGATGATCGTTGGGGCTGAGATGAAAAAGAAGATGCTCGAAAAAATGAATGAAATGGATGGCCCAGTATTTAAAATCCGGCACGATCCGAGGATCACCAAAGTTGGTCGCATTATTCGAAAATTTAGTATCGATGAGCTGCCGCAATTTATTAATGTCTTAAAGGGAGATATGAGCATTGTTGGTCCGCGACCTCCGTTGCCCGTGGAAGTGGAAATGTATGAGTTATGGCAACGCCGAAGGCTCAGTTTAAAGCCAGGGATCACCTGCATCTGGCAAGTCAGCGGCCGAAACAACGTGAATTTCGAACGTTGGATGGAAATGGACCTGGAGTATATCGATAACTGGTCATTATGGTTAGATATTAAAATCTTGATCAAAACCGTTTGGGTGGTGCTCACTGGGTATGGGGCTAGTTGACCGAATGCCGATTCAGGTTAAGGTTGATGAGCTTGCCAGATAAATGAGTTTTGGACGACATATTCGATGTATTGAGTGGGACAAAAAAGCTCTTTATCAGAGAAAGTCGATTTGGGAGATATGACGTGGTGGGGCAGATAGGCATTTTTGCTAAATACATCCAGCGCCGTTTGGACAAAGGCAATGGAATTTACAACTTCATGCTTCATCCTTCAAAATTCACCCAGCGATCCTCCTGAACAATATGAGATTAAAAGATTGAACAAAAAAGATTAGGATTGCAACGATGAAAGTATTAATGATTGCACCGCAACCATTTTTTCAGCCTAGAGGAACACCCATCAGCGTATTGCATCGCATCCATGCATTATCGCAATTGGGACATCAGATTGACCTTGTGACATATCATCTGGGTCAGACTATACCGTTTGAAAATGTCACCTATTATCGGATTCCGAAAATCCCATTCATCAGAAAAATTAAAGTTGGGCCTTCCAAAGCCAAGATTTTAGTCGATTTTTTTGTGATTCTCAAAACGCTTAGTCGGCTAATGAAGGTGAATTATGATGTGATTCACTCGCATGAAGAAGCTGGTTTTTTTGGGGCATGGCTCGCCCGAAAATTCGGTATCATGCATTTATACGATATGCATTCCTCGCTGCCGCAGCAATTAACCAATTTCAAATTTACGCGGCTAAAATTTCTCATCCATTTGTTCGAACGCCTGGAACGAAAAACTATCGAACGATCGGATGCACTGATTACGATTTGTCCTGAACTGTACAATTACGTTGCTCAGCTCTATCCCGGCAAAAAGCAAATGCTCATCGAAAATGTAGCCGATAATAGCGTTGTTTTTGGGGATGAGCCTGGACCAGAATTGGATTTGCGTCAGCAATATCAGTTGAATTCGAAAACGATCATCTTATATGCTGGCACATTCGAGCCTTATCAGGGATTAGATTTATTGATTGACGCGAGCCAGGCAGTTATTGCCAAGGACAAGAATGTCAAATTCGCTTTGGTCGGAGGGAATCCAAAGCAGGTGGCTCATTATCAGCGAATGGTAACCCAGCGCAATTTGGATGATTATTTCGTTTTTACTGGACAAGTTGCCCCAAATCTGGTCCCCAAATTTTTGGAGATCGCCGATATATTGGTGACGCCGCGGATCGAGGGCAATAATACCCCATTGAAAATTTATTCTTATCTGCGCTCGGGCAAACCGATCGTTGCAACTAACCATATCACCCATACTCAGGTCCTCAATGATCAGGTAGCGCTGCTGACAGAGTGCACGGCAGAGGCTTTCGCCAATGGCTTAATTCGGGTGCTTAAGGATGAACCATTAAGGAAATCTTTATCGGAAAACGCTCGGCTGTTGGCACAGGAAAAGTATAGCTATGAAGTCTATCTTCAAAAAACCCGCAATTTGTATTACTTTTTAGAACAGAAAAAAAGGCTCATTAAGGAGATCAAATAAATGTGCGGCATCTGTGGTATGATATGGAGCGATCCCAATCGATCGGTGGATCAGATGGTCATTCAGAAAATGTGTGATGTGATTGTTCACCGCGGACCAGATGAAGAGGGCAACTACGTTACTGGCAATGTGGGACTGGGGATGCGCCGACTGAGCATCATCGATCTCGATACTGGCAAGCAACCGATCTCGAATGAAGACGACACGCTCTGGATTGTGTTCAACGGCGAAATTTACAATTTTCAGGAGATTCGGGATGAGCTTGAAAAGAGGGGTCATCGATTTAAAACCCGGAGCGATACCGAGACGATCCTTCATGCTTACGAACAGTATGGCGAAGCTTGTGTTCAACTGCTCAATGGGATGTTTGCGTTTGCGATCTGGGATAGCCGTGATCAATCGCTGTTCTTAGCGCGCGATCGACTTGGAAAGAAACCGCTCTATTATCTTCATGATAAAGATCGCTTCATCTTCGGATCTGAGATTAAGTCCATTTTGCAGGCGGAAGATATCCCCCGTCGGATCGATCTGGAGGCGCTAGATCATTTTCTGACCTTCGAATACATCCCTGCGCCGCTCAGCATATTTCAGGATATTCGAAAATTGCCGCCAGCACATACCTTGAAGTTCAAGCGTGGGGAAATTCGAGTGCGAAGCTATTGGGAGATGCAGCTAAGGTCGAATGGGGCAACGCCAGATCAGCTCAAAGCGCAATTGCGCGATTTGCTCCAGGATGCCGTTCGGCTCCGCTTGGTGAGCGATGTGCCGCTGGGCGCTTTTTTAAGCGGGGGGATTGACTCCAGTACCATAGTCGCCCTGATGGCCCAGGTCATGAAAGAGCCAGTGAAAACTTTTTCCATCGGTTTCGAAGATTCCACCTATAATGAACTGCATTACGCTCGGATGATCGCCGAAAAATTCAAGACGGATCATCATGAATTTATCATCAAACCCGATGCTGTTGAGCTGTCGGACACATTACTAAAATTTCTCGATGAGCCTTTTGGCGATTTTTCGATCTTTCCTACCTATTTGGTTTCGAAAATGGCCCGCCAGTATGTCACAGTCGTGCTCTCTGGCGATGGCGGAGATGAGTTATTTGCTGGATACGACACTTACATTGCCGATAAGATTGCAAGGAAATATTATCAACAGCTACCCAATGCGCTTCGGAATGGGCTGCTTCCAAAGGTCCTGAACTGGATTCCGCCTTCTTCCAAGAAAAAAGGGCTGATCAATCGAGCCAAGCGTTTCGTTGAAGGGATGAAAGTGCCCGAGCAGTTAGAACATGTCCGATGGATGATCTTCTTGCAGCAAGCTGAGAAAGAGCGGCTTTATGCCAGCGACATCAAAAGCGGGCTGATGGGAATCGACCCATATAAGTTCATTAAGAATTATTTTGCCAATGTCTCTCAAAATGGGACTGATGCGATCAACCGCCAAATGTACGTTGATGTGAAAACCTACTTAGTAGATGATATCTTGGTTAAGGTCGATCGCATGAGCATGGCCACTTCCCTGGAAGCTCGCGCGCCGTTTTTAGATTATCGGTTTGTGGAATTGGCGGCGAGCATTCCTGGAGAGTTGAAAATGCAAGGCAAAAAAACAAAAGTTATTTTGAAACAGGCTATGGAGGATCTGTTGCCGCATGAAATTCTCTATCGGGGCAAAGAGGGCTTCAGTATTCCGATCAAAAACTGGCTGAAAAAAGAATTAAAGCCCTTGATGATGGACACGTTGGCGCCCGAAAAGCTAAAACGAGAGGGCTTTTTCAATCCTGATTATGTGCAGCAATTGATCAAGCAACATTTGAACGGTGCAGAAAATCACAGCCATCGGCTTTGGGCGTTGATTATTTTCGGCAGGTGGTATGATTTGTATATGAGCTGATTGTGAAACGTGAATTGACAGATGGCAGAGATCAGTGAACTGTGAAAAGTGATCAGTGATCAGTAATCAGTAATCAATAATCAGTGATCAGTAATCAGTGATCAGTAATCAGTAATCAATAATCAGTGATCAGTAATCAGTGATCAGTTATCAGTAATCGGTTTCTTTTGCAAAGCTTTAAAAGGGTAGCGGGTTCACTTCTCACGTCTCACATTTGCCGTCTGCCAGACAAAAATCCATATATACGGCAGGCAAGCGTGTCAATCCGTGTCATCTGCGTTCGATGAGTCTTTTAAAATGGAGAAATGTATGAAACGAGATTTGAATGAATTGAGCAAACATGAGTATGATGTTGTGATTGTTGGTGCTGGAATTTATGGCGTCAATGCCGCCTGGGATGCCACGCTCCGAGGATTGAAAGTGGCGTTGATCGATAAAGGTGATTTCGGTTGTGCCACTTCCTCCAATAGTCTCAAGACGATTCATGGCGGTATTCGCTATTTGCAGAATCTGGATTTTAAGCGGATGCGAGAGTCGATCCATGAGCGAATGATTTTGATGAAAATCGCTCCGCACCTGGTCTATCCATTGCGCGTGGTAATGCCAACCTATAGCTATAAGATGAAAAGTCGGCCAGCGATGATGATCGCAACCCTAATGAACGATATTGTGGGTTTCGATCGC
Organism: candidate division KSB1 bacterium; assembly: GCA_034506395.1. Classification (NCBI taxonomy): domain Bacteria; kingdom Pseudomonadati; species Candidatus Zhuqueibacterota bacterium. The sequence goes on from JAPDPQ010000008.1 coordinate 164,248, forward strand.
AATCAACTCGATGATCCTGCCAAATATATGCCGAAAAGCTACACTGTGCCGAAAAAGAAAGTTCAAGATTATATTCCAGGTTATACAAAATACAATTTAAACGGGGCAGCGATCTGGTACGATTGCCAGTGCTATAACACCGAACGGCTGCTGCTATCATTCATCATTTCAGCCACTGAGCGCGGTGCTCAGGCAGCTAATTATGTACAAGCGGTGGGATTTTTAAGGGATGGAAATAGGGTCATTGGGATCAAAGTGCAGGATGTTTTGACTGGGGATAAATTCGACATTCGGGCCAAATTGGTGATCAACAATGCAGGGCCTTGGGTTGATGACGTGCTACTGAGCCTGAACGGCAAGCTTCCTGATCAGAAATTCAAGCTGTCCACGGCCATGAATTTGGTCGTCAATCGGAGATTGATGGATAATGCGGCAGGACTATCTGGGCCATATCAATACGTCCATCCTGACGGCTCTGTGTATAAAGCCCATCGGATTTTGTTTTTTGCGCCGTGGCGGGACTATACCATTATTGGCACCAATCATCTGGTTTATAATGGCAAGCAAGATGAATACAAGGTCACTGAAGCCGAAATTCAGGATTTTTTGGCCGCGGTGAATCAGGCCTACCCTGGCGTCAATATCAAGCGGGAGGAAGTCACTTTTTTTCACGGTGGCTTTTTGCCGATGGCCAGCCAGAACCCGAAAACAGGGGAGGTTGGACTCGAAAAGCACTATAAAATTTACGATCATAAATTCGATTTCGGTGTTGAGGGACTGATTTCGGTAGTCGGCGTGAAATACACTACAGCCAGGGATGTGGCGCAGAAGACCATCGATCTGGCTTTCAAAAAAATGGGCCGCAAGGCCCCCAAGTGCCAAACGGAAGAAGTTCGGCTTCACGGCGGCAATATCGATCGCTTCAATGAATTTCTGAATAATGCCATTAATCAGCGACCGTATGGATTAAATGAGAAAGTGATGAAGCACCTCAGCTACAATTATGGCACTACCTATAATGAAATTTTGAATTATGGCGCTCGGGACAGAAAATGGATCGAGTTGCTGCCTGGTTCCGAGGAGGTGCTGAAGGCGGAAGTGCTGCATGGCGTCCGAGAGGAAATGGCGCAGAAGTTATCCGATGTGGTGCTGCGCCGAACCGATCTGGGCACGGCGATGAATCCTGGTGAGACGGCGTTGAAAGAGACAGCGAAAATTATGGCGGAGGAATTGGGCTGGGACGAAGCGCGAATGCAAAGGGAGATTAATGAGGTAAAAAAAATATATGTACCAGCATAATGGCTCCCCAAAAAACATTTTGCAGATTAGAAAACATCCCATATTGCCCTCTTCAAGGCAGCGATTTCCCATGGGAGATCATCCTTGAAGGGGGCAAACAAAAGTCTTAATCAATGAAAAAATGCAAGAATTGAGCTGCTTAAACCAGCGCCTGTCATTCCGAATCGCCCGCTGGCGGGGGGAATCTTTGCTTGCAAAAGACCGATGCATTATGGAAGATGTTCGCAAGAAAGATTTCTCGCTACGCTCGAAATGATACGTTTATTCAGTGGGCTAAATTTGTACGAAAAAATTAATTTTTAAAATTGGGAGATGCATCATGAACCACATCATTAGAACATTCGCTCTAGTGCTCATTCTGAGTGCGAGTTTGGCAGCCCATGAATCAGAAGGATGGGTACTGCAAAATCCCCAATTGCAAGGCAATTTGCTTACGGATATTTTTATTGTCGACCAAAATACAGCTTTTGTGGTTGGCTGTTATGGGACGATTATGAAAACGATTGATGGTGGCAAAAGCTGGGAAGTTAAATCTGGTATTGGCGGGCCATCAAATCGGTTGCAATCGGTATTTTTCATCAGTGCCGATACAGGCTGGGTGGTTGGATCTGCAGGAGACATGTTGACATCCAATCATGGGACAATTCTCAAAACAACGGATGGTGGAAAAAACTGGGTAGTCAAACCGCTTTCCAATTACCTGACAGCGGTTCATTTTATCAATGGCAGAACCGGTTGGGCTGTTGGATATGGCTCAATTTATAAAACGAACGATGGTGGCGAGACGTGGATACTTCAAAAGAAAAGATCAGATAACTGGGGCTATGTGAACTGGTCGATATATTTTATTGATGCCAAAACAGGCTGGGCAGTAGGCGATCAAGGAGTCATTCTTAAGACCGATGATGGCGGCGAATCCTGGGTCGCCCAAAAAAGTGGTACCAGCCATCTATTAAATGATCTCTATTTTACTGATGAAAATACTGGATGGGCGGTTGGAAGTCATGGATTAATTCTGAAGACCAATGATGGTGGTGTCAATTGGGAGCCTCAACATTCAGGATCAACAAGTTCCCTTAATGCCGTTCATTTTATCAATAGTGAAATTGGCTATGCTGTTGGAGAGGAATACATTTTAGCGACCTCCGATGGCGGTAACCGTTGGAGCATATATAACTGTGGCATTCCAGATGTCAATTTGAATTCAATTCGATTTCTTGATTCAAATATTGGATGGACTGTCGGACATAGTGGGGTGATTCTGAAAACTATGGATGGCGGGGTGAAATGGGAGCCCCAGGTCAATACCATAACGGCCTCTACTTTAAATGCGGTCTGTTTCATCGATGAGCGAACAGGTTGGACGGTGGGATATAATGGAGAAATCTTTAAGACGCTCGATGGCGGAAATTCTTGGCTGCCTCAAATCAGCGGCACAAAAAATTGCTTAGCTTCGGTGGATTTTATCGATGAGAACACTGGCTGGGCGGTTGGTCAATCAGGCCTAATTCTTAAAACATCAGATGGAGGGACGAATTGGTTGCTGCAACCCAGTGGCGTCTCTCATAATTTAAATTCCGTCTATTTCATTGATGTAAATACGGGGTGGGCTGTCGGAAATAGAGGCATAATACTCAATACCATCGATGGCGGAACGAATTGGATTTCTCAAGCAAGTGGAACGTCCTCTGATTTGAATTCAGTCGTTTTTGTGAATAACAAAACGGGTTGGGCCGTGGGATCTAATGGCACGATGGTCAAAACGACTGATGCTGGAGCTACCTGGATTGCACTGAATAGTGGGACATCAAGAGATTTCTTTTCAGTCTGTTTTGTCGATACGCTTATCGGCTGGGCAGTTGGAGAACACGGGTTGATCTATAAAACTTTGGATGGCGGCTATTCCTGGCGCACCCAATTTGAATCGCTATTTTATTCGTGGGCATCGGTTCAATTTATTGATGCAAACCATGGCTGGGTCGTCGGTCGGAGTGCTAGTAGAGAGAATAGCCCTATCTTTGCTACCGATGATGGTGGAGAACATTGGACCCCTCAAGAGAGCAAAACCTCCCTGAGACTAACATCAGTTTGCTTTGTGAATAGCAAAACAGGATGGGCAGTTGGATCATCTGGCATCATACTGAAAACATCGACAGGAGGTGTCACCTCAGTAACCGAGAATAGGCCGATCAATTCTGCAATTCCTGATCGAATGACACTCAGCCAGAATTATCCTAATCCCTTTAATCCCTCGACCAAAATTCGCTTTGCTCTGCCTCAGCAGGAATTCGTCACGATGAAAATTTTTGATCTTTTGGGACGGGAGATTGAAACACTGGTGAATGGCGTGCGACCGCCAGGTGAATATGAAGTCATCTGGACAGCGAAGGATCTGCCCAGCGGAATTTATTTCGTTCGGATAGAAGCTGGAACATCAGTTCAAACAAAGAAGCTGATTTTGCAGAAATAGATAATTGGGCGATTAGGTAATATGGTAATTAGGCGATTGGGTAAATGGTTGATTAAGTAATTTGTAGACAAGTTTCCTAATCACCCAAGCTCCCAAGAACCAAATTACCTAAAAAGATGGAAAGGATAAAGAATGAACAGAAAGGTCTTAGTAACAGGTGCTACGGGTTTTACTGGTGGATATTTATGTGAAGGTTTGGTGGAACGCGGCTATAAGGTTAGAGCACTTTCATTGCCCAATCAGGATACTGCCAAATTGGAAAAATTGGGTGTCGAGGTCGTATTCGGTGATTTGACGAAAAAAGAGACATTGCCCCCTGCTGTGAAGGATATTGAGGTGGTGTATCATATCGCTGCGGTCTATCGGGAGCAAAATGTGCCGAATCGACTATTTTTTGATGTCAATGTTGGCGGGACAAAAAACTTGCTGGAAGCCTCCCTTTCCGCTGGTGTGCGCCGATTTGTCCATTGTAGTACAGTTGGTGTTCAAGGCGAAATTAAAAACCCGCCGGCTGATGAAACGGCGCCTTATAATCCAGGTGATGTGTATCAACGTTCCAAAGTCGAGGGCGAGAAATTGGCGCTGCAATTTTTCAAAGATCACAAGGATCAAATCGAAGGGGTGGTTTTTCGGCCCGTTGGAATATATGGCCCTGGCGATATGCGGTTTTTGAAGATCTTCAAATTCGTCAACAACGGCAAATTTATGATGATCGGCAGCGGCAAGGTGCTCTATCATCTCACATTTGTGAAAGACCTGGTCGATGGCATCATTCTGTGTGGCGAGAAACAGGAAGCGGTGGGCGAAATTTTTACACTGGGCGGCAACGAATACCTGACTTTGAATGATTTCGTCAAATTATTGGCGGAGGTCCTTGGTGTAGAGCCCCCTAAGCGGCGTATCCCTGCCTGGCCCGTCTGGACAGCGGGATTGATCTGTGAAATTCTCTGCTATCCCTTCCGCATCCAGCCACCTATCTATCGCCGTCGGGTGGATTTTTTCATCAAAGATCGCGCGTTCGATATTTCCAAGGCGAAACGCCTGTTGGGCTACAACCCCAAAGTTGATCTGCGGACGGGATTGAAATTGACGGCAGATTGGTATCGATCACAGAATTTGTTGTAAAGGTGAAATGTAAAATGTAAGACGGCAGAAGGCAGACGTGAAAAGTAATCAGTAGTCAGTGATCAGTGATCAGTAATCAGTTTTGTTTTTTTATCACGTTGCACGTCTCCTATTTCACGTCTCACATCTGCCATCTCACGATTATAAACATCAACAAAATGCTAAAAGCCGTCATTCCGAGCGAAGCGAGGAATCTTTGATTCACAAGATTTCACTCTAAAGAGTATCTACGAGTTCGTCGCATCAATCTTTGCAATGATTCAAAATTGGACATCTTGCAGATGCCTAATCTCACGATTTCTTAAAGGAAAAATAATGAAGAAAGAAACCATCGAAATCCAAAAAGAGCTGTTCGATCAAAAAAAATCAGCCTTGAGAAAATATCAAGATTTGATCATTGGGCAAAAGGGACTGTGGAAGCTAATCAAGTATGAGTTCATCATGACATTTTTCAGCTCGATCCCTGGGGCGCTGGGATTGGTGCTGCGCATGAAACTCTATCCCAAATTATTGGGCAAGGTCGGCAGGAATGTGACCTTCGGACAAAACGTGGTGCTGCGGCATCCGCACAAAATTGAGATCGGCGATAACGTGGTGATCGATGACAACGTGGTGCTGGACGCTAAGGGACAAGATAACCAGGGCATCAAGATCGGCAGCGGCTCGTTTATTGGTCGCAACACGATTTTCAATTGCAAAAACGGAGACATCATTTTGGGCGATAATGCCAACTTCGGCTTCAACTGCCAGATCTTCTCCGCCAACAGAGTTGAGTTCGGAAAAAATGCACTCATCGCTGCTTATTCCTATTTTATTGGCGGTACGCACAATTTCGATGATCTCGATAAGTCGCCGCTGGAGCAGGGTCGGCATGCTATTGGCATCAGCATCGGGGACAATATCTGGGTTGGAGCTGGTGTCTGCGTCCAGGATGGCGTGACTATTGGTCGGGATTGCATCATTGGCACAGGCGCAGTGGTGAATTCCAATATACCAGATTATTCGATTGCCGTGGGGATTCCCGCCCGCGTGATCAAAAATAGAAAGGGTCAAACCGGCAATAGTCAAAAACGAAATTCCAGATCTCAAAAAACAAATTCCAAATAAATTCAAGATTAAAAATCTCAATGACCAAAATGCGATAGGATTCTCGTTTGAAATTTGAATTTTGGGAATTGAAATTTATTTGGAATTTGGGATTTGTAATTTGGAGATTTCTAAATCAATAAAAAGAGGAAGCAGCATGCACAAAAGAATGCTTTACATCAGTGTTTACGACCCTCACGTTCCCTATACAGGTGCTGGTGTCCGTGGAGGGGAATTTGTAACCAATCTGGCGAAGCGATTTCATATCGACCTGATCTATCTTGAAGGCTCGGGCCATCCTGGTGATGCGCTCTTGGAAGACAAATTTGAATGGCGGGTGCAGGGCGTCGATTCCAAGATCAAGCTACCATTTTCCTTACGGAATTATTTTATTTCCAGCAAACAGATGCTGCTGGAGGCCGAACATTTGCTGACCCAGAAGAAGCACGACGTGGTGCTGACCGATTATGGCCTGAGTGCCATTTATGGATTGAAACTGCAGAAGAAGTATCATGTGCCATTCGTCTATTGCTCTCATAATATCGAATATCGGCAATATTTGGGCAAGGCCAAGAAGGACAAGCGCCGCTATCTTTTCGTTCCGTATGTGTACTGGTACGAGAAAAAGGCGGTGAAGAAATGCGATCTCCTGGTGCCCATTTCGGAGCAAGATGCCGATTTTTACACCCGCTGGAAGAGTCGAGACATGATGCATGTCGTTCCCCAATGCTTCAACGAAAAGATTTTCAATCCCTATTACGATCCGCCGAATAACGATCCCAAGATCGTGCTGTTTTATGGCAATTACAACATCTCCACCAATCGAGATGCCGTGTATGCCGCACGGGAGAAGGTGGTGGATCGAGTAGTGGCGCAATATCCCAATGTCAAATTTCAATTCATTGGCGCCAATCCGCCGAAGGACATCGTTCATCCCAACATGGAATTCCTGGGATTCGTGGAGCATCTGGAGGACAATCTGAAAAAATGTGACGTGATGATATCCCCGATTCTGCAGGGCTGGGGCATGCCGACCAAGATCATCGAATCGTTGGCCTGTGGCAAACCGATCATCGCCACAGAACCCGCTGCCAGAGCCGTACCGAAAAAATATCGTACCCTCAAAGTGGTGGATATCGATCACTTCGCCGATGCCATCGTCGAGGCACTGAAAGCTAATAAGCCTGTCGATGCCAGTGATTTTGAACTGCTGAAGCAGGAGTATACATGGGCAGGGGCGCTGGAAAAGTTAGCAGATCGGATTGAGGGGATTTTGTGATTTTAGATGTACGATTTTAGAATTGAAAAGCCTTTGACCGCTAGTTGCGCTAATTTGAGCGAATTGATTTTTATGAAAAATTAAATTAGCGAAATTGGAATAATTCGTGAAATTAGCGGTCTGCTTGGTTGATGGTTTTGAGTGAAAATCGCTTTCTTGAAAGAATAAAATCCGTTGGGTTGTTTCTATCAGTTGGAGAAAGTGGATAGTTATTTGAACAAATCAGAATGTGAGCCAGTTCTTTCTAATGTTAAAGTATCAGAGGTCCGTTTGTAAATCAAAAGCCAGTCTGATTCAATGTGGCAGTCTCGATAACCTTTCCATTCGCCAAAAAGTGGATGATCCTTGTATTTTGGATCAAGCTCATTTCCTGCTGCCAATATCTCGATGACTGTTCTCAATTTGGCAAGGTCTTTATTTTGCTTTTTAATTTTTTTATAGTCTCGTTTAAATTGACTGGTATAATTTATGGTCAACTTTCGAGCTCCTTGAATAATTCATCGACGCTGTTGACCTGATGAAGCTCTTGACCTGCTTCTGATTTTCGGATCGTTTCTGCCGTGAGCTCGTTAGGGATTTTGATCTCAAACGGAATGCCGTTATGAAGCGCTACTTGAGTTAAATACATTGCAATGGCTTCTGATAATGAAATGTTCAGTTTATTTAG